>JAMCSX010000001.1 GCA_023379055.1 Candidatus Martarchaeota archaeon
TCCACTTTATCATGTCGTATTTGGTGAAGGTCTTTCCCGTTTCCTTGAAGTGCTGTTGGGACTTTTCAAGAAGGAGATTGTAGAGTTGCTTTGAAAGCGACATCTGGCGATTAAGAATAGCCTTCTGTTCCTTTGAGGGATATGCGCGGTATTTGTATGCTTTCTTCACGACGACCATAGCTATTGCACCATTAAAGGTTATATACATTGCAGTGGGCTTATATCCCACGTCTAAAGACGGTGGGTTTTACGCCCACAGTGATAATCACGCTGTACGAGCAGAAGGGCTCTGAAGAGTGATTACAGACACAAACAATAAATATCTATCTGATGTTTAGATAAACTCGTTGGGTTTGATGTCAGGAAAAAAATCTAGGTCTTCAAGGCTTGAGGCCTTCAACAGGTCGCAGGAGATATACAAGGCGCTTGAGAAGGGAATAATAGAGAACGAGGCGCTCATGGGAAGCGCAATAGACAGGCCTGAGGACGATGCACATCTCTCAGAGCTGCTTGAAAGCACGTCTGAGCCTACCGTGCGCAATGCGACTTCAAGAAAGAGGCATGTGAAGTCAAGGCGAGTAAAGCCTTCAAAGAGCAAGGGAAAGAGAAGGAGATAGTCCACTCCGCATAATCTATTTCCCTCCTTTGCCTATTGACAGCCTGACCCCGTCCTGACCTCTTGTTATAGTTATATCCAGGTCCTCACTGCCAAGCATCTTCCTAAGCTCGTCATAGGTATACGATCCTATGTATGTCTTCTCCCCCTTTTCCTTGAGGATTTCGCTCCGCTTCTCTATCAGCGAGTCTTTCCCTATTGTCGTATATACCAGCTCCATCCTCGGCGCCTCGGCGCCGTAAATGTCATCTATCCCGAGCTCTATTGGTTTATATCCCTCGCTCTGATAAACAAACGGAAGCACAGCAGAGAATTCCGATTTTATGTCGGAAACGAGCTTCCCTATGCTCTTTGAATCTCCTGCAACCACAAAATCGTCACCATTAAGGAACCCTACAAATACCTTAGATTCCTTTTCCCTCACCTTATCCTGAAGAAGCTGGGACACAAGCCTCAGTATTGTCACCCCCGAATCTGTGCCAAACCTGTTTGCAAAATCTGCAAGCCTGTTTACCCTGAGCCTTCCGAGTTCGTATCTGTCATCCTTCTCCTTGACCGCCTTCTCCACTGCGTCGGATATCTTATCCTCATTAGGGAGGTCAACAAGCGGATCGAACTTCTTGCCCTTCTTCTTCAGGAATATCGTCACAAGTCCGCGCACCTCAACAGGATCAAAAGGCTTCCTTATGTAATAGTCTGCCCCGTATTTTATGCCCCTGAACCTATTCGACGTGGCATCCATTGCGCTTACTATTATCACAATTATGTCGCTGAGGTTCGGCGTCTTCTTTATTGTCTGGCATATGTCCAGGCCATCTGCGCCTGGCAGCATAAGGTCGAGTATTACAAGGTCGGGCTTCTCATACTTTATCCTTTCCAACGCCTCCTTCCCGTCGTATATTTGTGTTATATCAAATCCCTTTCCAACGCTAAGCGACATAAGCTTGCTTATGTTCTTGTCGTCCTCGACTATCATTATCCTCCTTAGGACAGGCTCGTTCTGCAACACATAATACGTAAGTATGCCACCGCTGCTCCTTGAGGCTATTGCATTTGCAGTCTCAAGCTCATCAAGACTGCTCTTCAAGTCGGCTTCTCCAACTCCGAGCGAGCCTGCAAAGCTCTTCAGCTCGCTGTACGTAACCTGCTGCCTGTCATTAATCATGGATATTATGTCTGATTTTATATCACTTGGGTTTTCCATGCTGTCGCCTAATCATCTTTGACCCAGAAGGAATATATAGTCATTTGGAGATTTTTGTGTGCACAGATAAAGACACCACCCTTTTTAATCCTTATTGAGAGTATATTGCGTGATCTGATGTCGTCCAGTCCGGGTCTCGCAAAGAAGATCTTGGTAATCGCAGCGGTAGTAATTGCAATAGCAGTGATCGCATTCTTTGCACTCAACGGCACTCCAGTCCTGTCCTCAAATGCTACTATATCCCTAAATAAAAATACAAGTTACGACTTCCTGGTCTCAGGAGACAGTAACCTATCCTCAATATTCCTTGCAAGTTCGTCTAGTTCCGGCGCAACTTTTTATGCTGGAGTAAGCCCAGTGCTCTCAAATCCGATAAAGGTAATCACGCTATCGCCAGGCCAAATGGCAAATATAAGCACCGAGTCCTTTACATATTCCAACCTGCAGATTACCCTAATCTCATCAAATCCAAGCTCCGCCAGGCTGATGCTTACTTACATACCAAAGAATCTATACATACGGCAGAGCTCGGGCGTGTCGCTTCTCGGAGGTCCGGCTACGGTCCAGACAACCAAGGCCACGGCTACTACAACTACACTGCCTGCGGCAACTACTGTGAATGTCAAGGCCACTACCACTATAAGCGCATCCAGCGGCACTGCAGTCGCTGTTCAAGTTGCAAACCAGACGGGCGACGGCCAGCTTATGGTCCAATGGAACACGCTGTATACCAAAGAAGCCTCAACATGTACCGAGAGCAATTACAACTCCACCTTTGCAAAAGCATATAACCAGGTGCCTACCGGTCCGATGACCTTTGCAAATTCGAGCAGGTATGTTCCGCATGGCATAAGCGCGTCAGCGGTCCAGGTGGCTCCTGACATATACAATGTAACTTATACTGCGCTGATATCTGCAGGAAACATGAAGGTTCTGGTACTGAAGCTTAACGTTACTGGTCAGTTTGCAATAACTTCCGCATTCTCTGGCCTGTTCAAATCTTACTCGGACTCGTTGACTCTCTACCAAGATGCAAACATATCCGGAGACCCGTGCTCAGCCTACGTCTAAACATACCTCTAATGTTGACAGCCAACGCGGTCTTGGACACTGAGATATAAACAAGAAGCATGAGATGCCGATCGGATGTGCTTACGGGGCAGAGCTAGGACTTGCTGTACTTCAGCGCCTTCTTTCTTATCTTTGGAGCTGTAGGCAGTGTAAACCAAAATGTGCTCCCCTTCCCTATTTCCGAATCGACATTTATTCTTCCCCCATGCAGGTTTACGATCTCCTTTGCTATAGACAGACCGAGTCCTGTACCTGACCCTTCCTGCTTTATCAGCCCCCTCCTTAGCTGGTAGAATTTCTTGAATATTTTGGGCCTGTCCTCCTTGCTGATCCCTATGCCAGTGTCCGTTACCTCGACCTTAACACTTCCTTTCTTCTTTGACACCCTGACGTTTATTCCGCCGTTCTCGGTGAATTTTATGGAGTTCCCTATAAGGTTGCTAAATATCTGTATTAGCCTATTTGGGTCTGCAGTTATCTCGGGGACATCATAATCCACATCCCATGTGAATCCAAGCCCTTTATTTGTGCATGCCTCCGCAAGTGCCTTTATGCTTGGATTGTCCTTTATCTTGCTGAAATTTACCTCCTGCAGATCCAGCTTCACTATGCCCGAAGAGAGTTTTGCAACATCAAGTATCTGTTTCACGAGCTGCAGGAATCTCTCCGATTCATCGTATATTATCTGTATGTAGTCCCTCTGCTCCTTGGACAGGCTTTCAGGACTGTCTGTGAGAAGCAGTTTTGAAAACCCCATTATATTTGTTATTGGGGTCTTTAAGTCATGTGATATATTGTATATGAACTGGGACTTCAGATCACTTTCAGTCTTAAGCTTCTCAACTTCCTTAAGCTCTTGTTCAAGTTTCTCCCCGAGTTCCTCCAGCTTCCTCTTTGTTGCAAGCTCTCTGTTCATTATCAGGAATTTCGATATGCCTCCTGTCTCGCCAGGAACTGACTTTATGGTCTGCACGCATGGAAGAACCCCCTGGCTCTTGTGCCTTACCACATTTACATATACGTCGCTTATTGAGCCGTTTGCCTTGACGATATTAAGCGATGCAGTTATCTTATTCTGGCTTTCGTTATCTGCATACATCTGATATATTGGTGTCCCTACCACACTTCTATCCAACTCCAGTAGTGACTCTGCTGCCTTATTGTACGATATGATGTATCCAGCCCCGTCTATCTCTATCATCGGATCATTAGTAAGTGCAATTATGCCGCCTGGCAATCCCTCCAAGCTCTTCACATATCTCTCATAATCTTTAGATATTATGCAATAAAACCTTCCGCTACTGCCGTATGCCAACATCCTGGCATAGATGTCCATCTCATTGCCAAAGTTAAACCTTATTCCACCTGCATACCTGCTTCCTGGCGCCAGCGCATTCAGCGTTTCCTGCAACTTAGTCGACGATAACACGAAATCGGTAAGTCTCTTTCCAGAAAGCATCGTATTCTGCACTCCAAATATCGAGTCGGAGCCGCTACTGGACCACAAAATCTCAAATTTATCGTCAAGTATCATAAATACCTCGTTACGTGTCGCGTCAACCATCTCCGCTCTCTCCCTAGCATCCTCCGCGTCGCTTACATCTTCAACCATCAGGTGCATGAGCGATTCACTGACTCTTGCGGGGCGAATTCTGAATCTCTTATTTGGATGGCCCGTTCCTTCAGACTCCACTGCCTCCCCTTTCAGAATCCTTTCAAACAACCCGGTATTCATGCTAAGCACATCGCGTATAGCCGTGCCTACCAGGTCCTTCGGTGTCCTGTCAAAATAATTAAGCGCGGGCTTATTTGCCTTTATTACATATCCTTCCGAATCAATTAGAAACTGTGGAAATGTGTTGTTGAATGCAGCATCAAAATATTTCGCCACGCTAAGACTTTTCTCCCTCTCATATTTTGCCAGAATCTCGCTGTTTACCAGGTTTGTTGCAAGTATAAGATTATTCATGATATCCTGGCCGAATCCTTCCTCAGACATCGAAAGAAGGGTTACTGTCCCAAAACGCCTTCCATATGCAGCTACCGGCAATATGGCACAGCACTTAAATCCCCTGTTGAGATACCCTATTAATTCAGACGCAGAATATTCGCTAAGCCCATTGTCTACGTAGGGCTTCCCGGTATTCATTGCAATCTCGTCTGCAGGAGAAAACCGCTGGCCTACGGACTGTTCCTTTATAATTACTTCTTCGATAAGCAGCGCAGCCTTGAGATAGCCGCCAAACCTGCGCATAAGCTCCATGCATCCTTGCGACTCTCTGCTCATCTGTGACACGTCAGATACAATCCTGTCGTAAGGCAGAGGTGGCCGCATTTCGATCACTTATTCATGCACTGCGAATCTATAAATTCATATCTGGATAATCTAAATCATGAAAATCAAGCGATTATTTGACGGGGTGTTTAGAATAGAAGGCAGGCTTGCAACAGTAAATCTTGCAAAGAATGCGAAGGTATACGGCGAAGACCTTGTTGAGGATGGCGGCATACAGTATCGCATGTGGAATCCCTACAGAAGCAAACTTGCCGCAGCAATAATAAACGGCCTCAAGAACCTCATTATGCCGTCAGGATCCCATGTGCTGTATCTCGGGGCGGCTACTGGCACTACAAGCAGTCATGTAAGCGACATTGTGGGTGCAGACGGCCTTGTGTACTGCATAGAGATATCCGAAAGGAGCATGAGGGACCTGATTAAAATATGCGAAAAAAGAAGCAATATCCTCCCAATACTCCAGGATGCTCGCAACGTTGATGCATATGCGTCTGACGTTGGCACTGCCGACATATTATACCAGGATGTTTCTGCAAGGGACCAGGCAGACATACTCCTAAGAAATTCAGAACTTCTGAAGAAAGGAGGCTATGCGTATGTGGCCATAAAATCACAGAGCATAGACATCTCCCGCAGGCCCGAGGAAGTATTCAAGGAATTCCTGGACAGTGTAATGACAAGTTTCGACGTAATCGAAAGGCTTGATCTGGCCCCATACGATGACATGCATCTTTTCGTGGTTTTGAGAAAGAAATAATAGCAAAATCAAAACAACAGGCACCATTACCAATTCTCCTCAAAAATGAATATCAGAAAAACTATTGATATGGCCCTGGTAGACAAGGAGATGGGGATGACGGCAGCGGTAAGGGTTCCAGAGCCAGTTGGGCCGCCACAGTAACGAATTCCTGAGCTAATAGATCCAGAACTCCTAGTCCTGTCCCTTCTTCATGCCCGAAACCCTTTCCTTCAGTCTGTTTATCGCATCTTCAAGATTGAGAGGATCCTTTATTCCGAGTAATGCCCACGAACCGTACAACCTTTCCGCCCTCCCTATCAGCTTTTCCGCCCATGCCATGGCCCCAGATTCTATGGCGGAGTCCGCAGCGAGCACGTCATGGTAAGCTGCGCTAAGCCTGAAGCCAAGCCTCTCCCAGAACTCTCCCCGGTTCGCATCTTCCACTATCTGTTCAAACTTCTGGGCTCCATCGGTTCTTGAATTGGCAAGATCAGTAAAGTATCTGTCGAATGCCTTTGTCTCGTCCCTGCGCGTGAGTTCAAGCGCCTCTCTCAGTTTTTCTTCTGTTGGCCGGACATGCACCCCGTTGATTTCAAGTAGCCCCTTGTCCCAGACATGTTGGTGACTTTTCGGATCCACATGCCTAAGCACCTCCAGTTCATTCGGATCTGCAATGTTCTTCCTGCTTCTCCTTGTCATTCGTGGTCCCTCCCTCTATATTCCTATAACAGTGACATCCTCCCACCCGTAAACGGCGCGGGCTTCCTCTGCGTTTTGCAGAGGATGTGTTTTATCGGTTCTCAGTTCTTCGATGCGGCTTTTCGATTCCTGTTGAATCGCAGAGGCCATATCTCCCTGAGCGTGACTTTCCCTCTGTCCGAGGGCAGTTGCCCTATGCAATATGTTTATTGATGCGTTTATGTCCCTGTCCAAAGTAATGCCGCAGACATTGCAGAGGTAGGTTCTGTCTTCAAGTGTCAGCCTCCTTGCCCCTTTCTTTATGTAGTGACAGTTGCTGCATTCTTGC
>JAMCSX010000002.1 GCA_023379055.1 Candidatus Martarchaeota archaeon
AAGAATTGTACCATATATCCATTTCCTACCCATGTCCAGCCCGACATAAAATTGTTTCATACATTTCACCAAATACAACATTGTTTGGTGGATGTTCTTAAGGAGTAGTTCTCATACCAACAAAATACCAGAGGTTCGTGCTGCAGCCTGTATAATCGTGCAGCACTATGGGTATACGCGGAAGTTTGCCAAACATATCGTTGCATTAGTGATAAAACAGATTGAAGGACTTACCGATGTAGAACTTGTTGATCTCGTCGGCACAAAGATTGGAAGAATGATAGGTTACAGAGAAAAGCCCGATTATTCCATCTTTTCCAAAGTCAGAGAGCGCGCAGACCCTGCAATCTTCGAGGATTTAAATAAATGGATTCTTCAGGATCATCTGAAAGGAAAACAATTGCGTCTCCTCGCACAGGATAGTACTGACATACCTGCATTTTCGCGAAAAGACAAACACGCAAGACCAGGACACAGAACCCCTTCAAAGAGAGAGCAAGAGGATGCGAATGGAAATGCGAACGATATGTTCTTTGGATACAAACTTCATGCAATTGCAGATGCTGAGAATGAGGTCCCGATAGGATTCTTCATAGCGCCTGGCAACAGACACGATTCGGTATTCTTCCATAGGTTGTTGGACGATGTAAAGTCTAGGTTCTGTATTGCGTTTGGTGCTAAGTTCCTTGCAGATTCAGGATACGATGCCACCAGAATATACAAAGAACTGCATTACGAGAACATAAAGGCTGTAATTGCAATAAACGGAAGAGGTCATAGGAAATCTGAAACGCCAAAAGATCCAGAATATGGGAAGAGATGGTCGATTGAGAGGATCTTTTCGCGGCTGAAGGTCGTGTTTGGCCTCACAAACAACAAGTTCATAGGAATGAAAAAGGTGTCAATCCACATATATTCGTGCCTGATTGCATACCTCATGACTTATTTGATGTGAGAGGTCATATGCATTGACGATGGTGGTCCTATGTAAATGTCAAGTTCCTAAGGGCAAGAAATATATAATGAATGCTAAAAAGAAAAATAATAAGTGAACTTCATGGCCGAAAATGTAAATATTGATAGGAAGAAGACTGCACTTGTAGTCATTGACCTGCAAAAGGGAATAGCCACTATGGGGCGTCCGCTCGCCCCTCATAGTGTCGATACTGTTGTCAAGAACGCAGCCAGCCTAGCTGATGCATTCAGGAAAAACGGTATGCCCGTCTTCCTTGTTCACGTAATCGCGTCAGAGAAGGACAGGCTCAATGTCATTGTTGATGAAAATCCATGGACTTCGCAGGCCCAGGCGCCAAGGCCTGCCGACTGGACAGATTTTGTCCCGGATCTGGGTCCGAAGGAATCGGACATCCTAATAACAAAAAAGCAGTGGGGAGCATTCTATGGTACGGATCTGGAACTTCTGCTTAGGAGAAGGGGCATAGACACTATAGTGCTCTGCGGCATTGCAACGAACTACGGGGTTGAGAGCACTGCGAGATTCGCCTATGAATACGGCTTCCACCAGATATTTGCAGAGGATGCAATTACATCGATGACAAAGGAGATGCACGACGCGTCAGTTAACTACGTTTTGAAGAGGGTGGGCAGAGTAAGGAATACGGACGAAATACTGGAAAACCTGAAGTAGTGGGCATCCAATAAGTGCACCAATTTACCGAACTCAAAGAGTTTGGGGGATATGCGATAATTGGTGCAATAGTAATTGCTTTCCTTGCCGAAACAATGATAAATATGACACAACTTTTCTGCCAAAATCCTCTCGTCAAGAATGTAAAACTCCCAAAAAATTCGTGACAAATCTGACACTAACCCTCATTTATCCTGATGGACGGTTCAGATTTCAGGTTGTTAGCAACGTTTCAGAGCCAATTTTGGCACTTTCTGGAGATTTCTGGCAGAAATATCAGACAAAAGACATAGAATCTCGCTAGTAAAATCGGTTTGGAGGATTGATTCGAAGAAGGTTAGAGTGAAATATCCTTTTGGCTGAGTTAAGTTAGTTGAGGAGAATACCCCAACCCCTTTGGATGAGGGTTGCACCTTTCGAAGATGTCATATATCCTCCCACACCTATGATACCATAAGGCTTGCCTTGTGGAGATTCATTTTTGTATTCCAAGCCAGCTGTAGTCGTGCACTGGAAAACGGAGATCTACAAAAGTAGCCTCAAGACTATCGGGATCTCTTAACCAGTCTGTTTACTGTCCTCATGGTAATTTTTATTATCTCACTCTTGGGCAATTCCTCATACTGGCCTTCGCATAATGCGTCTATGACTATTATATATGTGTTCAAGGTAGATTCGAGGACTTTTATCGAAGGGGTGTTCTTTATTAATTTCAGCGATCTCAGGTTCCTCCCTATATTACTTATCGCTAGTTCAGGATCAACTATCTTTGGTATCTCATATTTTACCTTCACCATTCTCGAATTGCTGTCGCTCTGTACAAATATCGCGGCCTGGATAAGAACGCTGTTCGGAATCTTTAGAGGAACATTATCATCGGTAATAATCTGCGTGTAAATAAGCGATACGACCTTTACTATACCTGTGTATCCTGGTATTATGAAGTCATTTGACCAAAATTTTGGGGGATATGCAGGAGCTATAAGCCCGTACTGCCACGTAGATACTGTAATCCTGTCATTAATCTTGAACGGCTTTGTTGTCAGTATCGTAATACCTCCAAAGATATTGGACATCACGTTCTGTGAAGCCAAACCCAATATCAGGCCTGAAAATCCCCCAGCTGCCAAAGCGGCAGTGACGCTTATCTTAAAATACGAAAAAAGCACCAGCAAGGTCAGGGTATAACCAAATATCTTGACTATAAAACTCAGGGAAGTTGCATTATGTTCTCCTACTGATTTTGCCATCTTGCTATACACAACCTTTGATATCCCAGTTGTTGCCGCAACTCCTGCGATTATAAAAACCAACCCGTAAAACAGGGAGGAATACTTGAGAGGCACTATGTTGAATGAAACGGCAACAAACGATCCCACCGCAAGGACTATTATTGATATAACCAGCAACATGGACAAATGCAGTAATCTTATGTTTTTTTGTATCATTAAATTATCCTAATACTCTTAGTCATGTTCAAACTTTAAAGACTTTCCTTCCAGTTGGGTCTAAGACAAGACCCACAAATAATCAACTCTGTATGTCTGCCCATCCCGCCAGCCATCAAGACGCCATGATTGCATCTGACGAGTCGGATCCCGCTAGTAGCGGCTAATATAAATAGAACATCCCCAAACAATACACGGTACCAAAATGGCAATAGCCAATGCATACATTACTATTGGCCTTTCAGTGATAATGGGTCTCTCAATCTTCCTATCGCTGCCGTTAGTCCTCTCAAAACGGACAAGCCTAAGAAGAATGATGCTCTACAACGCAGTAGCAATAGGCATACTCATATTCTTACTTATGGACATATATGGCGACATCGCAGGAATATTCAAGAATTATTCGATAACTAATCCGCTTCTCCTGATCTTTCTTGCTGGATTCACGTTTTCATTTGCATTCTTCATCCTCCCGAAAGGAAGCAGAGATCCGTCAGAGAGTCCTCACCGGACATCCGTGCTTGCAGCTGTTGGCATAGGATTCCAGAACATAACCGAAGGTCTCGTTTTTGGTTCTGCAAGCGCAGCCGGTATTCTGCCAATATACGTGCTCTCGATAATAGGCTTCTCTGCGCAGAACATAACTGAAGGATTCCCTATAGCTGCTCCGTTGTTCGGACAGCTGGAGAAAACAAGCAAAAAGTTCATAGCAGGCGTATTTCTGCTCGGCGGACTCCCTACAATCATAGGTACTGCAATAGGTTTTGTGTTCTTTTCAATTACATTTATAGTGTTCTTCGATTCTCTTGCTTGCGCTGCAATACTGTATGTGGTGCTTGTTCTATTCCATGTGAACATAAACAAAGGCTCAAAGGATCCAGAAGGGATAAAGAAGTCAATGCTTTACACGTACGGCGGGATACTTATTGGGTTCGTTATTGCATATCTGCTAAATTACACTGCAGTATTCTAGCGTGCAATTAGGTACAAAAGCATATCAACCATGTTACAATATGCCACGTAAGTCATAAAAAACTCAGCTAACAATGTCCGATTGTCTATTAGCGAGAGTCGCAGTGGCAGACCCTCTGAAAGGGCATGTATAATGAATATAGATTTCAAATCTAGGGAAAATAGACCCGGGGTAGACGCCATCAAGAAAATTGCTGCTCATATACGCGAAGACATAGTGCTGGAGCTTGCTGAAGCAAAGTCTGGACATCCTGGCGGTTCACTTAGCTGCACCGACATACTTGCCTGCCTTTATTTCAACAGAATGAGGCATGATCCGAAAAATCCGAGATGGGAGCGAAGGGACAGAATGCTCCTTTCAAAGGGCCACGCAGCCCCCGCGCTATATGCGACATTGGCTGAATGTGGATATATCCCAAAAGAAGAGCTCAAGACGCTTAGGAAGATAAATAGCAGGCTTCAAGGTCATGGAGTTCCAATAGAGACTCCAGGAGTTGAGATACCTGGGGGTCCAGAGGGCATAGGGCTTTCAGAAGGAATAGGCATGGCATTTGCAGCCAGGCATGACAAAAATCCAGCGAGGATATATGTTGTGATGGGAGACGGAGAGCTTGATGAAGGCGAATGCTGGGAAGCAGCAATGGCGGCAGCGAAACTCAAATTATCTAATCTCACTGCGATAATAGACAAGAACGGGCTACAGCAAGAAGGCAAGACGGCAGACATAATGCCTTCGGATCCAGTGCCTGAAAAGTTCAGGGCATTCAACTGGAATGTGATTGAGATAGATGGAAACGAGATAAAGGAGATAATCGATGCGTTGGACAAGGCAGAGGCCCATGAATCCGGTCCAACCGCAATAATTGCGCATACGGTAAAAGGTAAGGGCATAAGCTTCATGGAAGGTAAGGTTGAATACCATGCAAAGTCGCTTTCCGCAGAAATTGCCGAGCAGGCGCTTAATGAGATAAGAAATTCTCCAGACTATGGGTAAGCGACATGGGAGACGAAGCAAAATCTATGAGAAAGGGGATGGGGGAGGCATTGATAGAGTCTGGGGATTCCGTTCCCGGGCTTTTCGTAGTGGGTGCAGATACCAGCGAATCGCTTACTACTGGCAACTTCGGCGAAAAATTCGCTGACAGGTTCATAAATGTTGGTATAGCAGAGCAAAATATGATTGGGGTTGCAGCAGGCCTGGCGCTATACGGAAAGACTGCAGTGTGCGGCACGTATATGGTATTTCTTGAGAGGGCAATAGATCAGATAAGGAATACTGTATGCTACTGCAACCTTGACGTGAAGATAATAGGGGCACACACAGGAATATCCGTTGGCCCTGATGGCGGAAGCCATCAGGTTATAGAAGACATAGCAATAATGAGGGCGCTTCCAAACATGAGGGTCGTAGTGCCTTCAGATTTCTATTCATCAAAGGCTCTTACAAGAGAGGCAATAAGCACAAAGGGACCCTTCTTCATAAGGCTGATAAGGTCAGATGTTCCTGACATACATTCAAATCAGGAGATTAAGGTAGGAAAGGCAAACGTGCTTAGGGAAGGAAACGATATTGCAATAATAGCATGCGGTATAATGGTGCACGAGGCCTTGAAGGCTGCCGATATGCTGAAGTCAGATGGCATATCCGCACAGGTCATAGACTGTCACACGATAAAGCCCATAGACGAGGCCACGATAATAAAGGCTGCAGAAAATACTGGAAGGATTATAACAGCTGAGGACCACAATAGGCATGGTGGCCTCGGCTCCGCAGTTGCAGAGGTCCTATCAACATGCAGGCCGACGATGATGCGAATGATTGCTGTTAACGACACGTTCGGAGAATCGGGAAAGGATACGGAGGTAATGGCAAAGTACGGAATAACTGCAGAAAACATATTTAAGAATGCAAAGGAGATGGTGAAATCATGAAGTTTTTCATAGATAGCGCGAATTTGCAGCTTATAAAGAAATTCCTTTACATGGGAATAGTGGATGGAATCACAACAAACCCATCCCTGCTTGCAAAGGAAGGTGCAAATCCAATAGAACAGGCAAAGAAGATACTGAAGCTTGTTCCTGGGCCTGTAAGCGTCGAAGTCGTTGCTACTGATTATGAAGGTATGATAAAAGAGGCAAAGGCAATATCGCAGCTAGCCAAGAACGTGGTTGTAAAGATACCCATGACAAAAGACGGTATACACGCAGTAAAGACGCTCTCAATGGAGGGCATAAAGACCAATGTCACTCTGGTGTTCTCCGCGAACCAGGCTCTAATAGCCGCAAAGGCCGGGGCAACATATGTCAGCCCGTTCGTAGGCAGGCTCGATGACATGGGAAACAACGGCATGGAGGTTGTAAGGGATATGGTGCAGATATTCAGGAACTATGGGATAAAGACCCAGGTTCTCGTTGCAAGCATAAGGCACCCTATACATATATTAGAAGCTGCAAGACTTGGCGCAGACGTTGCTACCATTCCTCCTGACGTCCTTGAGAAGATGTTCAACCACGCGCTTACTGATGCGGGGCTGGAGAAGTTCCTTGACGACTGGAAAACGCTAGAGAAGAAGTACGGCGATGTATTCAAGACATGAGATAAATACTGCAATTCCGGTCCCTCAAAGGTCAAATAATAAGATGTTTACCCTATCCCTAATACAGCAAGCAGTATGTTGCCTGCTGCCAATGACACCACTATTCCTATGAGCATGAAGAATGCGAACGGAACAGAATCCCTGTATACCGGCACTCTCTTCTTGATATTTTTCATTCGCGATATAAGCCTTCCAGTTGCCAGTCTGCCGAATCCAGACCTCCTCTTAAAATAAGATATATCCGCTTTGCTCATCAGGTTCACTGCTATCATGTCTCCTTCCTCAAGCTCATTCGGATAGACAAATGTAACCATGCCCCTGTACACCTGCGATTCAAACAGGACTATGAGTACTGATGCCCCTGCAAGTACTGCTACAAACACAACTCCTGCAGCACTTATGTTTAAGGCAATCCAAAGCACTATGATAAATATGGTATATGAAAGAAGCATGAGTGCAGCAGACCGCTTGTTTTTTGCAGAAGGCACAATCCATTTCTTGCCCCTTCCTCGAATCACAAGATAATATACCGGTATGTAGATGAGTGCTGCAAATACCGCGGCCATCAGCACCGATAATATGAATGGAACAGGGAACTGGTATGTCCCGAGATATACCTGATTCTTCTGTAGTGGCATCAGTAGAGATATGAATACAAACTCAGCCACATCGCCTCCGCCAAGCAGCCCCGACCTATAAAACAAAAATCCTCCTGCGCCCACTGCAACTGCAAGCGAAAGATCTATTGAGATATTGCTATAATTGAAGGCAAATGCCCCAGCAATCCCTATTACTAGGGTAAGATACACGAAGCCATTTGGGACATTTCTATCGTTCAGCACATCAAAAAGCGCATATGCTAATCCGACCAAAACAAGCACAGCAATCTGTATTTCGTAAGCAGATATCATGTTAGACAACACAAATTTGTAGGAAAAGTTTAAATACTCAGTTTACAAAGTTACATTAGAAGTGTTGTAAATGTCAAATGGGTTTGGGTTTGCGGGAAGTGTTTTGCCAGAAAGGATGCTAGCTATGCCTTCGATCATGAAGTGCATGTATGGCGTAAAGGCAGTAACAACATACAACAATTCAATATTTGTTGCATAAGAGCAGCGAATCTCTTTGTGGTGCTCTTATGCCTGTACAAAATACTACTATTGCAAATGTTGAAGTTGGTCAGCTCCGAGTCACTGACAAGGAGTTGATGCTCATGTACGAGATTGGGTTAAATCTTATACCTACGGCTACTGATTTCGTAGACTTCATCTCAATGAAGTACGAGGTCTCCCAGAGCGGCATCTGGTATACCCTCAAGAAACTAAAGAAGGAGGGCATAGTCGATTTCACAGAAAAGGGAGAAGAGCCGAAGCCACTCAGCCTTACAGATACCGGCATGAAGGTAATAAGGAGCAAGGTGGTCGATGTTGATAATAGACAATACCACCACGTGGTAATTGCGCCAGTAAAGGCTTAGTTGCTTTACCATATTTTTCTGTCTTCCTTTGTCAATCCGGAGTCAGATCCAGCATCCCTGCCCTGTTGTAGGGTGCTACAGTCCAGCTTCAGCAGCCTCTATCTCTTTTATTACCCTTGTTACGTTCCAACCAAGTCTCTTCACGGTAGATGTATTTGCTATAACATAATCCGCATCGGCTATTATATGCATCACGCCATGCTTTTCCTCTGACTTCGCCTTCATAAATCCTCTCTTCTCTCTTGTCTCAAGCCACTTGAAGCTCTCAAGGGTTTTCGGGTCCTCTGGCTTCCCCCTGTGCTTAAGCCTGCCAAACCTCATCTTCATCGGGGCAAGAAGGGCTATTATGTACACCTTCCTGAGTCTCCCCTTTAAGTAGTTTATCTCATAAGTGCTGCGTATTCCCATTATCGCAACTTTTCTCCGGTTCTTCTGTATCTTCCTGAATGCATATCTTGCGTACACATCCTTCCCATACTTGTTCCTGATCTTCCTTGTGAACTCCCTTGTACCTATGGGGTCATACCTTGACACATGGTTCTTCCTGAGAAGCTCCCTCCATATGTCTCCAAGCTCTATCACCTCGAATCCCATCTTCTTTATCATGTCCGCAGCAAGGCTCTTTCCAGACCCCGGCAGCCCAACAAATGCTACAACTATCTTTCCCATAAAATCAAACCTCTCAATGGACTCTTGAACCTTCCTTCATATCCCTGTCAGGTACGAGTATCGCCACGTCCTCCTCCCCAGCCGCAAGAATCATTCCCTGAGACTCTATTCCTGCTATTACTTTCGGGTCAAGATTAATTATGCACGCTATCTTTTTATCGATAAGCTCCTCCTTCCTGTATTTGTCTTTTATGCCAGCAACTACGGTCCTGCTCCCAACCTCATCCCCAAAGAATATGGTAAGCTTGTACATTGGCTTCCTTGCACCCTCATGGTCTTCCACATTCATTATCCTTCCGATGCGAATATCAAGAGAAGAAAAGGTATCAATGCCAACCATAAAAGCACAAGATAGATTAAATCACCAAGCTATTTATTTATATGCGAGCCTTCATTGCGATAGAACTGCCGAAGGAGATAAGGGAAAGGTTATACGCCTTCAGCGCAGGAATACCAGGAAGGATAACGAGAGTGTCAGAGGAGAACCTGCACATAACCGTCCTCTTTTTAGGCGAGATCGGAGATGGCCAAGCAGTCAGGGCAATAGAAGAGGTAAATAAGATAGACGCAAGCCCATTTATGGCCGAGGCAAACGGAGTTTCCTATTTTGGCGATAGCCATATGCAATCAATATTCGCAAGGATAGACGGCCATGGCAGGATATCATCCATGTATCGCTTGCTGAGGGAAGGGCTTTCGGGCATGACGGGATCAGGTGACCGGAAGCAATACGTGCCGCATGCAACAATAGCGAGGGCAAAGAAAGATAACCGCGAGGTAATGGCGTTCATAAACCTAAACTCAACAAATGCCTTCGGCAGATTTGAGGTCACGTCTCTGTGCGTAAAGAAGAGCGTGTTAACAGACAAGGGGCCTGAATATTCCACTATCCATGAGCATAAACTAAATGCGCCTGTGGGCTGACCACCGCCTCAAAATCCTCTCTTTTGGCCTGGCATGCCAGCTCCCCTGCCCTATACGCCCTGTTTAGCAGAAGCAGGTCGTAAGGTACACCTGTCTTTGCATCTATGGCTATATGCCTTGTATTCGTGCCGAAAAGATCAAACTCTACAAATCTCCCATCCAATCTCTTCCTCAGCTGTTCTGCAGCGCCCAGTCCTGCCGTGTGTCCATCCTGCAGGCCTATAAGCCTGAACTCAAAATTAGGCACCTTCACTACCCTAAGCATAGAGAAAATCCTCGACCATTCTGTCGCATTAAGGTTATTGGTGACGCGTGCTGCAAGCATCGACCTAGAGTTAACATCATATATGCTAAAAAAAAGGTCAAAGGTTATGTCCTTTGCAAGTATGTACCTGCTACTTTCATCATAGCGCTGAAATAGTACGTTGTTAACTGGAAGATCCCGGGATTTATCAACCACGCTTCCAATTGACGCATTCCACCTCGCTCCGGTCTTCAGATCAATGTGGCTTGTTCCAAATCCCGACATCGTC
Source organism: Candidatus Martarchaeota archaeon (assembly GCA_023379055.1). Lineage (GTDB taxonomy): Archaea > Micrarchaeota > Micrarchaeia > Micrarchaeales > CABMGC01 > JAJZNA01. The sequence continues at coordinate 10,269 of JAMCSX010000002.1, forward strand.
ATCCTAATATACGAATTCCACATATCCATAATCCATTATTCCCCAAGCGGCTATTTATTCGTTGCCCAGAACATGCCGAATCCGGGTCACAGCGTCGCAATCCCTCTTTTTGCCAATATTTATAAATATTGCCGTATAAATCTCTTTACTGCCATACCTGTCTCAGGCGTGGAGTCTGGTTATCATGAAACTCACAGTAATTGAGAACAATGAGAATGCAATTCGCTTTACGCTAGACGGCACTAACTTCTCATTTGCAAACGCTCTCAGGAGACAGATGATAAATAACATCGGTTGTCTTGCAATAGATAGCGTGACATTCTATGAGAATTCAAGTGCCATGTTTGACGAGTACATAGCCCACAGGGTAGGGCTTGTGCCGATAAGGACGCCTCATGATTATGGTGATAAGGACGAGGTTGTGTTCTCGCTATCCGCCCAGGGGCCTGGCATAGTATATTCAAAGGAGCTTGCGAGCACGTCAAATGGTGTGCATGTCGCAAACGAAAAAATACCAATAATAAAGCTTGCAGACGGGCAGAGACTCAAGATAGACGGAAAGGCAGTATTCAAGACAGCAGCAAACCGTTCAAAGTTCCAGCCCGCACTTGTGACCTACAATGTTACTGGTGACAACAAATTTGAATTTTACGTTGAAACGTTCGGCCAGATGCCGCCACTTGAGATACTGAAGAAGGCATTAAATATAATAAGCACCAGCCTGAAAGAGATAAATAAAGAGATAAAATGAAAAATGCAGGGGTGGCGGAGCCTGGTCAAACGCGCTGGCTTGAGGGGTCAGTAGCTTTAGTGCTTGCGTGAGTTCAAATCTCACCCCCTGCATAGTAAAGGATGTTTATGGCAATAGAAAAATCAAATCTGAAGGCATGGATCCGGTCCGTAGAGGGAGCCAGGGCAGGATCAAGGAATCCAAAGCTCATAAGCTACATAATAAAGCTTGCGTCAAGGCCAAAAAGGTCAAGGCCCAGCGTGAACCTGAGCAAACTCGACAGGCTCGCGAAGGAGAACGAGAGCATAATAGTGCCTGGCAAGGTGCTTGGCTCTGGTACAATAAGCAAGAAGATAAACATAGCGGCCGTGGACTTTTCAGAGGGTGCAATAGGAAAGCTGAACGGTGCAAAGTGCAATATAGTAAGTATAGAGGAGCTCCTTGCAGATAAGTCCTCAAGAATCATAATATGATGACGAAATGGATTACGTAATAGATGGATCGAACAAGGTTCTTGGAAGGGTTGCAAGTCAGGTCGCAAAGATGCTTCTTACAAACAACAGAGTATCTGTAGTGAATGCAGAGAGTATGATAATGACCGGACACGAGAAGTCGCTCATGGAAAAATACAAAAGGCTCATAGAGCTGAAGGACAAGGCAAATCCCGAGCATTCACCCTACTGGCCGAGGCGGTCTGATCTCTTCGTCAAGAGAGTTATAAGGGGCATGCTTCCATATAAGAAGCCAAAAGGGAAATCAGCATTCAAGAACCTGAAGGTGTACATCGGCGTGCCAGAGTCACTGAGGGGCGCAAAAGCGGAAGATTCAATAAGGACAAAGGACCCAAAAGACATATTCGAAACAACAATGACAGTAGGCAAACTAATGCAGAGGCTAGGATACAATAGATGACATTTATGGCAAAGGAATCTACGGGGCTTGAAAACCTTGACAAGGAGTTGGAGACATTATACCAGCCCAAGGCCGGAGCTCAGCCAAAAATAGTACCAAAGAAGGCTGCAGTTTCTGGCAAGGCAAAGAAGTCAAAGGTCGCTAAGAAGGTTGTGATAGCCAAGGCAAAGAGAAAGAAGGCAGTTGCAAGGGCATCATTGACCCAAGGAAACGGAAGTATAAGCATAAACGGAGTAGATGTTAATCTTGTAAAGCCAAGTGAGATAAGGGATCTCATACTTGAGCCAGTAAATGTGACAAGCTTCGCCAAGCAGATTGCAGATGTATCAAACATATACGTAAAAACAAATGGCGGCGGGTTCAGCGGCCAGGCGCAAGCGGCAAGGAATGCAATAGCAAAGGTGCTTGTAAAGGCATCCCAGTCACCCGACGCATTAAGGGGATTCTACATGGATTATGACAGAAACATGATAATAGACGACACAAGGAGGGTTGAACCCAAGAAGTTCAGGGGGCCTAAGGCAAGGGCAAGGTTCCAGACGTCGTACAGATAATATTTATTTTTAGGATGACGCTATGATGATACCTGTAAGATGCTTCTCGTGCGGCCAAGTAATAGGCGACAAATGGGAGGAATTCAACGAGAGGGTAAACGTAAAGAAGGAGGATGCAATGCAGGTGCTCAATGATCTCGGGGTAAAGAGATACTGCTGCAGAAGGATGCTTGTATCGCATACAGACCTCATAGACGATATAATGAATTACAGCAGAAAATAAGGCAATGAATACAAATGTATAAAAACGAATAGTGTTTAATAGTAGGCGAGGGGTCGTCTGCTAGCTTGGTTAGGCTCTATGCTTAGGGAGCATATGACCCGAGTTCAAAATAGGCCAGGATATGTCTGGCTTATGAAAGTCTCGGCGACCCCGAATCTGGTGAAAATATGTCAAACGGAGAAAAAAATGAAGGCATGCAGAAGGATAGAAGATGGATAAGATGGCAAATGAACTATTAATAGACCAGGCTACGTATCTTGAGGCGGGGATACACATAGGCACAAAGATAAGGACGCCTGGAATGAATAGATACATCTACAAGGTAAGGGAAGACGGCCTATACCTGCTCGATCTGCCTACAATAGACAGCAAGATAAGGCAGGCAGCCAAGCTGCTCGCACAGTACGACCCCAAGGACATAGTTGTAACTGCATCAAGGATCTACGCCATAGCTGCCGCATCAAAGTTTGCAGAGATAACAAAATCAAAGCTTATAAGCGGGAGGCTTATTCCCGGCACTTTCACAAACCCTAACCGGGAGGACTTCATGGAGCCGTCCATAGTTCTCCTGAGCGATACAAGGAACGAGAGGCAGGCAGTCAAGGAGGCAAGCATGACAAGTATACCAATAATAGCGCTGTCAGACACAGACAATTGGATAAAGTTCGTAGACCTTGTGCTGCCATGCAACAACAAGGGCAGACGCGCGCTTGCGCTTGTATACTATCTTCTGGCCAGGGAATTCCTAAAGGAGAAAGGGCTGATAAAATCAAATGAAGAGTTCGCCTACACCACTGCCGATTTTGAGGCCAAGATAGAACTCAAGGCGAAGTAATTGCAAGGCAAGACAAAAAAACTTCAGTCTGCTGTGGATTTTATATCTTCATACGGGCTGGCAATAGTCATAATAGTCTCCGCCCTGCTTGTCGTATACAAAATAGCACTATATAATCCTATCTCGCCTTTCTGTTCATCGCCCCCCGGGTTCAGCTGCGATTTTATATCACTGAATACCTCCGGAATCCTAACACTTAAGGTCTCCCAGGCAACTGGCACGCAGATAACAATAAACGGGGTGGCTTGTGCCGACCAGGCTGCACAAAACTCCGACGCGCCACTTTACGGCAATGTCAATATCAATGGAAACACCGCTTACTACTATGCGAAGAAATATTATCCCCCAGGCAACTCGATATACAGCGGAAGTAGCTACATACTAGACCTTTACTGCTATAAATCCGGGGCGATAGCAGCCGGGCGTGTTGGTTCCAAGTTCTCAGGATATGTGTGGCTCAATTACTCCGTACCAGACTATGGAAACCAGGTGGAGAGGATAGCCACATTCCAGACCGTGTACACTGGCGGGCCAGTATAGCCGATTAAGACAAGTTTTTCAGAATATTCCAAATCTTCTCCCTCCTGAACCTGCGTTCCCGGTGCCCGCATCCCCCTTCAAATCTCTCAACTCCTCAACTAGCTCCCTTTCCTTTGCGGATAGAGATTTAGGTATATATATGTTGACTATGACAATCTCGTCTCCGCGCGAACTTCCTCCAAACCTCCTTATCCCCGCATCCTTGATGCTGATCCGCGTACCTGGCGCTGTGCCTTGTTCTATGCGTATCCTTCTGTTTCCTTCAAGTGTTGGTGCTGTTGCATCCCCCCCAAGTATTGCAGTATAAAACGGAACGCTTATCTCTGTAATTATATCGTCGCCATCCCTGCTAAAGGTCTTGTCGTTCAGCACGTTTATATCTATGTACAGATCTCCTGCCCCATCGCCCCCGAAGTCTCCCATACCCTCAAGCTTCAGTCTCATCCCGCTCTTTATGCCTGCGGGTATCCTAACCTGCACCTTTTCTGATGCGACTACGCCCCCCTTTCCATTGCACGATCTGCACATCTTCTCGTATTTCTTGCCCTTCCCCATGCATCTATTGCATATGGAAGTGGTCTGAATCCTTCCAAAGAACGAATTTTGAATAACCGTCCTATAACCCGTGCCTTTGCACTCGCTGCATTTAGCCAGTCTTGAACCAGGGTCGCCCCCACTCCCGCCGCACTCACCGCATTTCTTTACATGCTTCACCAATATTTCCTTAGTTGATCCATTTGCTATGTCGTGCAGTGTAACATCCATCCTGTAAAGTATGCTCTGGCCTATGTCTCCCTGCTGCTGCCCCATTCCGAACATGCCCCCAAAGAGATCCTGGCCTCCGAATCCAAAATTAAGGTTTATTCCCATCTCCTTTAATATGTCCTGCACGTTTGAGCCCCTGAAAATATCTTCTGCGCTATACTTCTGGCTGAAGCCTTCAGGCCCATATGCATCATACTGTTTCCTTTTTTCGTCGTTGCTTAGTACTGCAGGACATATTAAAGGAGATGGGAAATGCTCAGCCTCAGCCTTGTCAGGGTTCCTATCCGGGTGGTATTTGAGCGCAAGGTCCCTGTACGCTTTCTTTATCTGGTCGGAAGTCGCATTCTTCTGGACCCCAAGCACCGAATAATAATCTACCATTTATTGCACTATTTTTCCACTTTAAAATCTGCATCTACGGTGCCGTCTGGGCTTTGCCCGTCCCCTCCAGCTGGGCCTCCTTCAGGCCCAGGTGCGGAACCCGCCTCACCACCGGGCCCAGTGCCCGTGCCACCCTTTCCATAAAGGCTCGATCCTATCTCCTGCAGCGTATCCTTGAGCTTGCCTACGCTCGACTTTATAAGCTCGTAGTTCTCACCCTTGAGCGATTCGTCCACGTCATTCTTCGCCTTGTCAACCTTTTCATAAACTTCCTTCGGTATCTTGTCCTTGAATTCCTTAAGTGTCTTGTTTGTTGTATACACAAGGCTCTCCGCCTCATTCCTCGCCTGGGCATTATCAAGATTAACCTTATCCTCTTCAGCATGCTGTTCGGCCTCCTTCACTTTCTTCTCTATGTCCTCCCTGCTCATCTTGTTTGGTGCTACTACCTCCATGCGCTGCTCTTTTCCAGTTGCTTTGTCTTTTGCACTTACATGAAGTATGCCGTTTGCGTCTATGTCGAAGGTTACCTCTATCTGCGGCATTCCTCTTGGTGAAGGCGGTATGCCTGTAAGGTCAAATCTCCCAAGCTCCACATTGTCTTTGGAGAAGCCCCGTTCCCCCTGCAATATGTGTATGTCCACTGCCGGCTGATTGTCATCCGCTGTTGTGAATATCTGCGTCTTCTTTATTGGTATGGTGGTGTTCTTCTCTATTATCTTGGTCATAACTCCCCCAAGCGTCTCTATTCCGAGAGAAAGAGGAGTGACATCAAGGAGAACTATGTCCTTTACTTCTCCTGTAAGGACCCCCGCCTGTATTGCTGCTCCGAATGCAACAGCCTCCATGGGGTCCACCCCTCTTTCAATCTTCTTCCCAAGAAGCTGTTCAACATATCTCTGCACAATGGGCATCCTTGTCGGTCCTCCTACCAGTATTATCTTGTCTATCTGATTTGGCTCGAGATGGGCATCTTTCAGCGCCTGCATTACCGGCTTTGTAGTCTTCTCCACTATTGGCATGACTATCTCCTCAAGCTTTGCCCTTGTTAGCTTGTATGTAAAATGCACCGGGGTGTTTCCAGGACCCATTGTAAGGAACGGAAGGCTTATCTCACTGGAAAGCGTAGTGGAAAGCTCTATCTTCGACTTCTCCCCCGCCTCCTTTATCCTCTGCACCGCCTGCTTGTCATTTGCCACATCCACCCCTGTGCTCTTCTTTATCTCTGCAAAAAGGAAGTTGACTATTGCGTTGTCCATATCCACGCCTCCCAGCTGCGTGTCACCGTTTGTTGACCTTACCTCAAACACCCCGTTTCCGAATTCCATTATAGTTACGTCAAGCGTTCCGCCTCCAAAGTCATAGACAAGTATCTTCATCTCCTTGCCAAGCTTGTCAATACCATATGCAAGCGCCGCAGCAGTTGGCTCGTTCACGAGCCTTACGACCTCAAGTCCCGCTATCTCCCCAGCATCTTTTGTTGCCTGCCTCTGATTGTCGTTGAAGTATGCGGGCACGGTGATTACTGCTTTATTCACTTCTTCGCCAAGGAAGGCCTCTGCGTCTTTCTTTATCTTCTGTAACAGTATTGCAGAAAGTTCCTGCGGTGTATAACTCTTGCCGAGTATTTTGTACTTGTAGTCAGTTCCCATCTTCCTCTTGAATGCGTTTACTGTGCCTTCGATATTTGCGACAGCCTGCCTCTTTGCAGGGTCGCCTATAATCCTATCACCTTCCTTTGTAAAAGCAACAAAGCTTGGAAACGATTTCCCGTACAGGGAAGTTCCCTCCGCACTCGGTATGAGTGCCGGCCTGCCTCCTTCAAGTACCGCTGCAGCCGAGTTGCTCGTTCCCAAATCTATTCCAATTATCTTTGCCATTTTATTCACCTATCAATATAATCATTCATTCTTTGGCTGGTTGTCATCATTTACCCCTTTCCCCCTAGATATTATTACCGAAGCCGGCCTAAGCATAATGTTATTCAGCATGTATCCTTTTCTTATAACCTCCAGGATCTCGCCTTCGGGCCTGTCGCTGTCTCTGCTGAGCACTATCTCGTGCCTGTATGGGTCAAATCTCCCATCAACCTCTATCTCCCTCAGTCCCTGACCCTTCAATGCAGATACGAAGTTGGAGAATACAAGCTCTATTCCTTTCATATGTTCATCCTTCCTATCAGAAGACCCGAGTGCAAGTTCAAATTCATCCAAAGTGGGCAGGAGCCGTGCTATGGTATCCGCCCTACCAATATCCTTTGCGCCGTCCATATCCTTTGCAACCCTCTTCTTGTAATTATCAAATTCAGCCGCAAGCCTAAGCAGCCTATCTTTCACCTCTGCGCATTCCTCTGCACTATCTTTAGGCGCAGTCTCTCCTTTCTTTTCCTCTTCTGCATTTGCATCTTTCTTATTTTCTTGATCTTCTTCTTCCATAAAAACCCGACTCGAACAATGCGTCCATTTTCTCCGCAAACTCTATTAGCCTTACGAAATCCCTCTCCATGTCCGCCTGAAGCTCCTCCATGGTGCTTGTCATGTCCTCAGACCTGAGGTAATACCTCCTCCCCTTCCTCACCACGATTCCAGAGTATATGAACCTGTTAAGGTGGTATATGACCGTTGTCCTCGGCATGTCTAGCTTGCTGTTCAGCTCCTTGCTCGTCACTCCGCTTCCATTCATGCTCCTGTTTATTATTTCCTTGAGCATGACGGGCTGCAGGGCGTCCCTGCCCCCAAGGTCAAGTGTTTCGCAGAACCAATTTACCAGCGCATCAACGTTCTCCTTCGATGGCCTGTTGACCTGCCTTATGACTATCTTCTCTTTGGTTACCATATTTCAAATATATTTACTAACTAATATATAAATACTTGCTTTTTTTCAATAAAAAGTTGAAATATATAAGAAAATTATGTAAATCCACAATGTCACTTCCCTGTTCTGGCACAGCACTGGCCAGGATAAAGCATTATAAGTTTTATGCGCCCAAATGCTATGGTGATATGATGCAAGGGCTTACTATAGGCGATATTGCGCCGGACATCCATGCAAAGGCATGGTTTCCTGTTGAAAAAGAGATAAAAGAATTCAAGCTCTCGTCGCACAAGGGGAAATGGGTAATAATAACATTCTATCCCGGCGACTTCACGTTTGTATGTGCGACAGACATAGAGGCTTTCATGGAGTCATATGACGACTTCAGCAAGAACGGCGCGATAATAGTTGCCGTAAGCACTGACAGCATATTCTCCCACAAGGCATGGAGCGAGACATCCCCAAGGGTAAAGCAGAGCAAGATACCACTTATAGATGACTTCAACAAGAAGATATCCACAGAGTACGGATTCTTAAATCAGGATACTGGGGCAGCCAGGAGAGGCACGGTAATAGTCGATCCTGACGGAAAGCTGCAATACTATGCAATACACAACGATGCGCTTGGGAAGGATGTCAGCCACATATATACTGCGTTTATGGGCCTGAAATTCATAAGGGACACCCCAGCAGAGGCCGGACACATCTGTGCAATACCTGCGAACTGGAAGCTGGGGAAGGGTACGCTTGACATAGACATAGTTAATGACATAGGAAAACTGTAACTGCAAGGTCGGTATGGAATGTCAAAGGCAATCCTCAGGTTTGACGAGAAGGACGACGGGGTTGAGACTGACGAATGTATAGAAGCTGAGCGCATCGAACTTGAAAAGGTCGTTACAAATACTGACAGCAATGTATATGCTTGGAAGCTTGGCGGCAGCATAACCGCTGAGCAGGTAGGTGCACTCCTGTCGCGGTACAGCAGAACATCCCTTACCGGCCGCAGGCTGTACCTCAAGGAGTTCCTTCCAAACAGGGGGAGGGGAAGGGAGTTCTTCGAGGCCTGGCTTGTTGATTATGGTGACGATTCAATACAGGAAATGGCCGGTGGATTGCCGATGTCATGTGAATTCATATCTAATCTTGCTGTCAATCTGCTTGAGGATTCACGCATGGGCTCATACATAGAGAAGTCGACAAGGTATGTGTATTTCGACAGGAAGCTGAAGAATGGCGAGTACATGTTCTACAAGGACAGGGATATAGAGGAGTCGTCTTTCGGGGATGCATATGATGACCTCATGCGCAGCCTGTTCGATTCATACACCAGATACGTGCCTAAGATGGCGGAGTACATAAAGGAGCAGAATCCATTTGAATCGCAGAAGTTCAACATAAGCAACACCGTCATAAGCCCGCAGGATATGAATTCCGATACAGAAGAGAAGCTAGGGGTGACAATGCAGGACCTCTGGAAGTCATATGACAACGCAATAAAGGCCAATGCACTAGATTTCATGCGGGACTACCTGCCCATGTCAATACTCACTCACGTTGGAGTAAGCATGAATGCCAGATCCTACGAAAATACCATAATGAGGCTGCTTGCATCGCCGCTGAGAGAGTGCAATTACCTTGGGAGGAGAATGCATGCAGAGCTGAGCAGGATAATCCCGTCCCTGCTGAAGAGGATAGACGCAAGGCACGGGATAACGCAGAGAGAGTTCATGAGAAGTACTGCAGACGGGGCAGCAAATGCAGCATTAAATGTAATGCACAAGCCCGATCGCTGGGATACTGATATTGTTAAGCTGTGCAACTATGCCGGGATAGGCACTGCAAATCCGGACAGGGAGGCGAGCATAAATACAGCCGCATTCATCATATACAGGTTCGGCAATGGATTCTCTCTGGGGCAGTCAAGGAAGATTGCAGAGTCTATGCCAGATGCCGAACTAGACAGTATGATCTCAAGCTATGTGGGAAACAGGCTGAATCGCAGGCACAAGCCAGGCCGCGCATTTGAGAACATCTCCTATACATTTGATTTCTGCAGCAGGATAGGCATATACAGGGACCTGCACAGGCACAGGATAGGCACGCAGGAGAGGCAGAGGTTCACCGCAGCGCACGGATACAATATGCGCAGCGAATATGCAAGCATAGGCATAGACGAGGACTACAGATCAAAGATGTCAGAGGTAAAGGAGCTGTTCGGCAGGATAAGCGAAACCATGCCATACCAGGCGCAGTACGTAGTTACATTCGGGTTCAACGTGCGCTGGTACTATACTCTCAATGCAAGGCAGATGTTCCACTTCTGCGAGCTGAGGACAGGCACTGGAGGCCATCCGGATTACAGGGACCTTGCCCAGAAGGTATATCTAGAGGCAAAGAAGGTGCATCCGACAATAATGAAGCACATGAAGTTCGTTGACATGGGGAAGAAGAAGCTAGGGAGGCTCGAATCAGAGATAAGGATAGCGCAGAAAAGAAAGGAGATACAGGGACACCTTCCAAAACAGTGAGACTTCTGGCCATGCGGCCTATGCTGTAATTTCCGGATAAAGCGGGAATCTGCCACACAATTCAAGGACTCTGCCCCGTATCTCCAGAAGCCTTGGGTTTGACGCTATCTCCGCCTTGAATTCCTTGAGACATGCTACCCTTCCCGCCTTGTCGCTGGGTAGTTCGTTTGCCTTTACCTCATCTACGACATCAGTTATGAACCCTGCAATTGCCACCATATCCTCCTCCTTCATGCCTCTGGTCGTCAGCGCAGGTGTCCCCAGCCTTATTCCGCTCGGATAGAACGGAGATGACGGCTCGTTCGGTATAGTGTTCTTATTCACGGTTATTCCTACCACATCAAGTGCATCCTGAACAAACACACCCTTGCCTTTTCCAAAAGGGGTAAGATCCATAAGCACTATGTGATTGTCCGTTCCGCCAGTCACAAGCTTTATCCCCCTCTTCTTCAGACCCTCCGCCAGTGCCTTCGCGTTCTTCACCACCTGCTGCGCATACTCCTTGAACTCCGGCTTAGAAGCCTCCATAAGTGCTACAGCAATTCCCGCAGTTGTGTGATCATGTGGCCCCCCCTGCATCCCAGGAAACACTATCCTGTCTATCTTTTCAGGAAGCTCCGGGTCCTTATCCAATCCCTTCTGCGTGACCATTATTATCGCGCCGCGCGGTCCCCGCAGCGTCTTGTGAGTTGTTGTAGTTATTATGTGGGAGTAATCGACAGGGCTCTCATGCACACCCCCTACAATCAGCCCTGCCACATGCGCTATGTCAGCTGCAACATATGCTCCAACTTCATTCGAGGCATCCCACACCTCCTTGAATGGGAAGGCCCTTGTGTACGCGCTTGCCCCTACCCAGACCAGTTTGGGTCTGTTCTTGAGTATTATCCTGCGCATGCCTTCTATGTCAACGTATCCATCGTCCCCCACCCCGTACTGCACGCTCTTGAATATCATGCCTGTTACGCTTGTCTTCCATCCATGGGTCAGATGTCCCCCATCTGTAAGGCTCTGGCCGCATATAACGTCGCCAGGCTTGCATAGAGCAAGGTAGACTTCAAGGTTTGCCGGCGAACCGGAATAAGGCTGTACGTTTGCATAAGGAACCCCAAAAAGGCTTTTTGCCCTTGCAACTGCGGTCCTCTCTATCTCGTCCACGAACTGGTTGCCCCCGTAATACCTTCTGCCTGGATAGCCCTCTGAATACTTGTTGGTAAGCGCCGAGCCAATGGCCTGCAGCACCGCAGCGCTTGCAAAGTTCTCTGAAGGTATCATCTCAAGGCTGTTCCTCTGCCTCCCTACCTCCTTCTTAATTGAGCCAAATATCTCGGGATCGGATTTTTCTATCAGGTCGTACCACATTCATATCACCAATATTCATCGCTTTATTCCTGCCTCTTCGCAGATCGACTTTGTACCACTTGCGCCTACCCTGAATCTTTCCGGAACAGGGTCCCTCCCAGAGGCTTCCAATAATTCCAGTATCTGTGCGTAAGTCTTTACTCCGCCTGCAACCTTTATGCCTACATCACCCTTTCCCAGTCTCTCAGCTACGTCGTGCATAAGCCTTACGCTCTCAATCTCCGCTCCAGTGGATCCGTTCCCGATAGAAGATGCATATGCGCTGTCTGCAAATCCCGTGCTGGTCTTTATGAAATCCGCACCAGACATGAACACCGCCTCATACACCTTCTCCTTCTCTGCCACAGTGAGGTATGCATCCTCTGTTATGGCCTTTAGTCTCATGCCTCCCGCGTGCGCCTCTCCAACAAGCTGCTGGAGGTCTTCAAGCACAGCTGCAAAATTCCCAGACTTTACCAGACCTACCTGCACAACAGCATCTATCTCGTCCGAAGTGCCTGCAAGTGACCTTATCATTGAACGTCTCTGCATAGTGCTGCACGACCCGAGTGGGAAATCCGCAACTGCAGCAATCTTCAGGCTGTACCCATTTTTTGATATGAGCTCTTTGGCATATTTTGCATAAACCGGATTAATACACACTGAATATGTGCCAAACCTGTGCGCATCGCTTACAAGCGACTCGATATCCCTTTTGCTTGCATAGGGTTTGAGCAGTGTATGGTCTATGAGTCCTACTATCGACTTTGCACCAGGATCCTCCACGCTTTTACCTCAAACAAATTCTGGTATAAATGTTTAGTGACATCCTCCCGCAGCTAAAGCATGCGGGCTTCCCCTGCATCGAAACGAGGCAGGGTATGTTCCTGATTCACTGGCGTAGTTTGCATTCCCTTTTGGAATGTAGAGGCTGCGCCTC
>JAMCSX010000003.1:0-24239 GCA_023379055.1 Candidatus Martarchaeota archaeon
TTTCTTTGACAGCATTTCTTTTTCCATTTCCCTCCTATTTGAGCCTTTCTTCCTCCTTGCGACAATCCTTTGCCATCTTGCAATATGTTTTTCGGACTTCTTCACGAACTTCGGCTTCTCTATCTTTTTCCCGTCCGACATTGCAACGAACGAATCCAGTCCCAGGTCTATTCCTACGGGATTTGTGTCCTTCACTTCTGGAACTTTGATGTCATTTATTGTGGTGAAGACCACATAATAATTTCCTCCTTCCCTCTTTATCGCAAGCGTCTTTATTATGCCTTCCATCTTTCTGTGAAGTTCGATTCGCATTGTGCCTATCCTTGAGACCCGTAGTCTGTCCCTCCTTATTGAAAAAGAGCCGTTGTCCTGCGGGTATGTTATTGACTTGTACCTGTCTCTTGACCTGAATCTTGGAAATCCTGCCTTCTTGTTTCCTTCCATGACTCTCCTGAAGAAGTTTTGGTATGCCTTTAGGAGCCTGTATTCTATCTCGCATCTTGTCTGCGAATACAATTTCAGGTATTTCTTGTCTTCTTGGATTATCTCCTTGACAAACCTGTTGAACTGAGCCATCGAGACTTTTGTCTTTCCGTTCTGGTAGGATGCAACTGACTTCTCAAGAATCTTGTTGTAGAACTGTTGTGCAAGGATCAGCCTTTCGTCTATCTCTTCCTGCCTTGTGGCATCAGGATAGATCCTGAATTTGTAGGCTCTTGTCAGTTCCATGACCTTTATAGCGTTATCCATCTTTATACGCTTTTCTGCGGTTCGCTCTCATCCCACCCATGAATGGTGTGGGATTTCCCGCTCACGTTGTTAAATATCTTTTAATATGCTGCGAACCAAAGTAATTATTGTGAGATAATGGATTCAGATACTACAATAAAATCGCTAAAGGACAAGGTGGCCAAATTCAGGGATGATAGGGACTGGAAACAGTACCACAACGCCAAGGATCTCGCCATAGGCATATCTACCGAGTCCTCCGAACTTTTGGACATATTTCGGTTCAAGTCATTGGACGAAGTAGACAAGATGTTCCATGACAGGAAAAAACTTACTGAGATAAGGGACGAACTTGCAGATGTGTGCATAATGGCGCTTGCACTGTCTCAGAGATACGATATAGATCTGTCCAAGTCAATAACTGCAAAGCTTAAGAAGAGCGCAATAAAATACCCGATACTTAAATCAAGAGGGTCCAACAAAAAATATACAGAATTGTAACATGATAAAATGGCTGCGTTGAGGCTTATTGACTTAGGAGAGAGAAGGCTTATAGAAAGGATACGGAGGTTTTATGGATACCGCTGGCCAGAAGACGACTGCTTCTATATAAGAAATGGCAAAAAATACCTGCTTATGACAGCAGACTCCATGCCCAAATCCTCCCATATCCCGGACGGGATATCTGCAGAGTCTATCGGCTACTTTTTAGCTGCAGCAAACATAAGTGATATAGCTGCTATGGGGGGCATGCCAAGGTATTTCATGTCCGCGCTCACCTTTCCTGATAAGACAAAAATATCCTATCTTGATGGCATAGAGCGCGGCATATCAAAATGCCTGCGGAAATACGGGGTAAAGATGGCGGGAGGCGACATAAAAGAAGGAACGGAGGTCAATCTTACGGGATTTGTGATAGGCGAAGTGGAAGCCAACAGGATACTCAGGCGCACTGGCATGAAAATCGGAGACATGCTGTGCATTACCGGCTCATTGGGAAAGAACGCCGCAGGCTACTACACGTGGAGAAGGAACAGATCTGCGAAGGCAGCGGAGGCACTAGTGCACATACTACCCAGGGTACGCGAAGGAAGATTTATCTCAGAGAATGGCGCCACTGCTGCCATGGACCTCTCTGACGGCGTCTACTCTGCAATAAGCCAACTCAGCAAACTGAACGGCATAGGTTTTGATATACATGCCTCCAAAGTGCCCACAGACCCCCTGGCTCAAAAGGTCTCAAGCTCCCTTAACATACCTATCGAAGAGATCGCACTTAACTTCGGAGGAGAATACGAGCTCCTATTTACCATTCCAAAGGCAAAGTTCGACAGTATGTACTCGCTTTCCCAAAAGAACGGCATAAAAATAAGCTGCATTGGCGTTGTGACGAAAGGCACGAATAGATTAATAAAGAACGGCAAACCAATCAGAATCACAGAGTCGGGGTACGAACATTTCAGGTGATGCTATCAAGATAAAAGGGGGGATATACGGTATAACATCGCGCGATTTTGGGGGGATGGACCATGAGGAAAGCGCCAAGGTGTTCCTAGACGCCGGGATACGGGTCATACAGTACAGGGAGAAGGTAGCTGCAAGTACTGTGCAGATAGAAGAGGCAAGGAGAATAAAGATGCTTTGCAGGGATTATAATGCAATATTCATAGTCAATGACCGGGTTGACGTTGCTGTGGCGGCCAGCGCTGACGGGCTCCACATAGGTCAAAGCGACACCGGAATAATAGAGGCAAGAAAGTTATTCAAAGATGGCATAATAGGCGTCTCTGCAACTAATGTTGGGGAAGCAATCAAGGCCGAGCGACAGGGAGCAGCCTATCTCGGTGTCGGATCCATATTTCCAACAGGTACGAAAAGCGACGCAGTGATAACCGGTCTGGACGAGTTGAAGCGCATAAGGAGAAACACCACAATACCGATATACGCCATAGGCGGAATAAAGTTCAAGCATCTGAAAGAGATAAAAGGGCACGGCGCGGATGGTGTTGCGCTCATATCGTCCATACTTTCCGCCGAAGATCCTGTGGCTGAGGCCAGGAGATATGCGGAGGAATGGAAGAACCTCAGTATATCCAAATAAGGATACTCTTTTTTATTTTTAGACCTGCAATGGAATAGCGATAGGTGTTGGAATGATGCTGATGGTAAGCACGCAGGATGTTGAGGAGGCATTGGAGGCAGTGAAGGGCGGAGCGGACATAGTCGACGTAAAGAACCTAAAAGAGATACTTGTGGGCTCAAACTACCCTCCTGTGATAAAGGAGGTCAGGGAACAGGTCCCGAAGGACATACACGTAAGTGTCACTCTCGGCGTGGCACCTAACCAGCCAGGCACAGTCTCGCTAGCAGTTTACGGAGCTGCAGCGCTTAATGCGACCTCTGTAAAGGTGGGATTTCTGCAATCGGATTACGACACTGCGCTTAAGATACTCAAGGAATGCAAAAGCTCGCTCAAGGGATCCGCCACAAAGCTCATAGCTGCGACATTTGCTGACAGCCATCTATATGGCGGTATAGACCCGACCGTAATAGTCAGGCTTTCAAAAGAGAGCGGCAGCGACGGCATTCTTATAGACACGCTTACAAAGGATGGCAGGAATCTGTTCGACTTCCTTGGGGAGGCTAAGCTCAGGGAACTGGTTGAAGAGGCGAAGGAGGCCGGGATGTCAACTGCATTGTCAGGCGCTCTCAAGATAAAGAATCTCGACGCGCTGACAAGGATAAATCCCGATATAGTCGGCGTCAGGGGCGCTGCCTGCACAAACAACGATAGGGAGGGTGGAAAGGTTTCAGGAACCGCAGTTGCAAACCTGAAGAACGAGATAACAATGCGCCTGCAAGGAAAGATAGACGTTTATTCGCAGAAGGAAAATAATGTTGCTGAAAAATAAAAGTTGTTCAAATGACGGTCGGGTCTGATCTAGAGATAGACGGGAGGCGGAAGAGCTGCATAGGGCTTATAGCCGAGCTCGAGAAGGCAATGTGCGAGAGCAACATATCCCGTATCACAGTGATAGTGCAGGACGTGCCAACAAAGATAGATATATATGCCTGGGCAAAGCGGAAGGGACACCGGATAGATGCCGAAACTCCGTATGACGGCATTTTCAAGATGGGAATAGTAAAGTAGGCGTTTTTTTGGATTACAAGAAATCTGATGCAAAAGAATGGGCAAAGCAGAATCTCATGGGCCAATGGACTACCATGATGACACCCTTCACTCCGGGCGATGAAATAGACGAGGCAGGCCTTGCAAAGAACGTCGAACATGTGCTTAAGCTCGGTACAAAGGGCATGGGATTCTCGTGGAACATGGGCGAGTTCTGGAGCCTTACTGATGCGGAAAGGCTGAGGCTGCTCGAGCTTGCACCAGGCCTAGTGAAGGGAAGGGCAAGAATCGCATTCCAGGTCACCGGCACATCGATAAAGGATGTAATAAGCAGGGCCAATCGTGCAGAGGACTCTGGATACGATTTTGTAATACTGGCTGCGCCCTATATAATGACTAAAACAGAGGAGCAGGTAATAAACTTCGTGTCAAAGGTTGCTGATAGCGTGAACATAGGCATAGCCTTCTACAACTCGCCGCAGTTCGGCATAGTCCTGGGCGCAAAGGCGCTGTCAAGGCTTGCAGACATAAGGAACGTTATCGCAATAAAGGAGGCAAGCTTCAATACGCAGCTCGGGATAGACACGCATCTCCAGGCAGGAAGCAAGGCGGTGGTGAGCGTTCCCGATGAGGAAATATTCTTCTTCGAGGAGTATTACGGGTTCCATCAGCAGGCCATGTTTGCAAACACGAGCGACTGGAGGTTTGATACAGAAAATTCGCACGACTATGTAAACTTTATAGACCTTGCAACTGCGGGAAAAATGGACGAATCAAAGAGACTGTATAATAAGATAAAGCCAACAAAGATGGCGTCGAGGAGGTGGTGGTCCAGGCTTGCTGCAAGGACCGGCGGCGCGCTGCCAGTGCAGATGGTGAAGTACTGGGGCGAGCTAATGGGGATGGCCGGGGGACATGTAAGGGATCCAATATATCCAATAACAGAAGACGAAAAATCCGAGCTTAAGTCAGACCTTCAGAAACTTGGGCTTGTCAAATAAGCCCTAAGTGGCCAAGATAATCCTGCTTTGCCTTCAAATGGCGGTAGGTGAACCTGTTCGGCCTTATCCTTAATGGCAAACGCTCCATCACGTATCCGTTCTCTTCGAATATCATGAGCTTTCTCGGATTGTTTGTCATGACCCTTATCCTTGTCCTCCCACCCACCCCAAGAAACTTGAGCACTGCCATAGCTCCAGAGTAGGTGCGCACATCTATGTCCCTGCCTTTTGACAGTAGATACGCTGCCTCTACATTGCTTATTCCAAGCTCGTTCTCAAGAAGGTGCGCTGCAAGTTTGTTCTTCAGCCCAGTTCCCTTCCCTTCCTGAAACGGTATCCTTATCACCATGCCCTCCCCATTCGAAGAGATTATTTTCATGGACTTCTCAAGCTGATCCCTGCAATCGCATGTAAGGTCTCCGGCTATCTGCCCTGTCTCGCATCCGGAATCAAGCCTGAGGAGCAGTGAATCCCCGTTGGCATAAACCGGATTAAAATCGTCATCGACCCTGCCGCAGAACAGCACTGAGTATCTTCTCCACTTGTCATTCACTGAAAACTCAAACTGATAAAATATCTTGTCATGCGAGATCAGCATGCCAACCCCATTCCTCACCACCGTAAGCCTCCTGTTTCTGCCATTCTCTGTCACTGTAACCGACCTCTTCACCGGAACTGAGACATTTCTAGCCCTTGCAACCGCCACCCTCAGCATGGAGGGTCTTATGTGGTGCTTTCGTGCAATTAAGTTGGGGGTGATATCTGCCATTTTTTCATCGCCAATGGGCCCGATGAGATTTGAACTCATGGCCTCTTCCTTATCAGAGAAGCGCTCTAACCAAACTGAGCTACGAGCCCATCGGTACTAACTGTGCCGCAATAATATTTAATCCTTCTTTATCTCCTTGCTTAGTTTCTCAAAATCCCCTTCTATGGTCTCTACCTTGCTTCCGAATCTCAGCGCTGCGGCAGGATGTAATGTTATAAGGTACATTATGCCGCCCATAGATACAATGCGCCCATGATTTTTCTCCACCTGTCCAATGCCGAGCACAGACTCTGAGGCAAGGTTTCCAAGCAGGACAACATATCTGGGCCTTATGAGTCCGATCTGCCTCTTAAGGAAAGGCATGCATAGCCCTACCTCTTTCCTGGTTGGAAGCCTGTTCTTTGGAGGGAAGAACTGCACGACGCTTGTTATGTATGCATCTTTTCTATCCATGCCTGCACGCCTCATTACATCTCCAAGGAGCCTGCCGCTTCTTCCTATGAACGGCCTGCCCTGTTCGTCCTCGTTTGCGCCTGGCGCCTGACCGATGAGCATTATGCGTGAATCAAGCCTGCCCTCCCCAGGAACAAGCCTTCTGCTTAGTTCCCAGTCCCCGTGCTGCATCGGAAGCCCTGCATACCCTCTGTTTATTTCTTTCATTCTCTCCAGTCTGCGTATGTATTCTGCAACCTGCGGCATCATCTCTGCAAGATCCCTGAATCTCAGTTTCTTCACGGCATCGTCATACTCCACCCATTCGTATCCAGCATGTTCAGAAGATACTGTAATCTTTCTCTTATCTGTCCTAGAAAGGAAATATCTTACCCATTTTGCAATTCTTGCCCTGCCTTCATAAAAGAAATATCTTGTATCCCTATGGAAAAACGGTGCGAACTGTGCGTCCAGACCTGTCTCCTCCTTTATCTCCCTCCTTGCAGCGTTTTCCGAATCCTCGCCCTTCTCTATATGGCCTTTCGGGAGGTCATACTCGCCATTCTGTTTTTGCAGCACCAGGAAAAATGTCCTCCTGCCTTCGATCCTGTATATGAACGCTCCGGCAGAATACTCGAATCTGGTATTCACTTCAATACCTCAGTCAGCCGGCAGTACTGGCCATCCAGGCTGGCATTCAGCGTGTTTGGATTAAGCTGCGCAATGTTTGCGAAAAACCCGTAGATCCTGTCATAGCTGTTCAGGCATTCCTGCGCAACGGTCTGGCTGTATGCTTGAGAAGCCACTATCATGTCTATGGCATGGCTGCTCCCGCTTGAGTTATAGAGGACCTTCGTAGTGTATACAAGCGACGGCGGAGTTCCTGGGATATAATATAATCGACCTTCATTTCCGTTTCTCATATACTCCTTCCACACTTCTGGCTCACCAAGCATAATGCTGCTTTCCTTGCCAGTGCCAGGCAATGCAAATATGATAAGCACGGGCTTGCCTCCTGCGGTGGCATTCTGCAGGGTTATCCCAATGCTCTTATTTTCAGCTCCCATGGCACTTAATGTTGTGCCGTTGTATGATATGTAAGAACTATACAGCGAAACTATGGAGCCTGCATTTAATGTAGTCGCATATGAAACCTGGGCCGGTGCCTGTTGTGCAATGAGGTAACTGAGGGACAAAAACAGGTATAAGACTGAAAACGCGCATGCTGCAAAAATGGCAATGCCATTATAATCATATCTTTCCTTCCCAACCATTATTTTGGGGTAGTCCAGCCCATATCTTCCATGGAGGAGCAATATCAGCACTATTACCGCATAGAAAATGAGTTGGCCCACTACCGCGTGCACTGCAAGTGTCACGCTATTCGGGCCGTATGCAAACCACGATATGGTAATGAGTAGCATTCTCATGAAATTGAAAATGATCATCATGCCTATTGCGCTTAGCACCCACACGAATCTGTCCTTGGGCCTCCCATCCATGAAGTATGCGACTGGAACAAGGAACATTACAAGCCCTACGATTGCGCCTATGCCTATGCACGTATTGCCTATGCTTACTCCGTGGCCGTTGAGATAAATGGTTATTGGGCCTACAAACGATATGCCGGTGAACACCGGTTTTAGGAGTTGGAATATGACAACGGAGTTTGCAGACGCAAATCCCAGATTGAGATTTATCACTGGGGCAAGCAGCACTGGAGACGCGAACATGGCATAAATGGCTATCCATGCGAACTTGCCGAGGTTTCTAATCCCAAAAATCAGCGATGCAAGCGCAACAAGCCCGATGGGCACTATCAGCATGTCGATCCTATATGCAAAGAACTCAACACCAAGGTAGCCGAGCGAGTCAAGCTCAAGTACAATAAACAGCGCAAATAGTATCACCCCGAGGATAATGCTGTTTATATCCACCTCCGGCTCAATCTTCTTTTCCTTAAGCATGAATGCTGCGAATACCGGCAGCATGATCATTGGCACTATGATATATGTCGAAGCGTTGGTGTCACTTATATATCCTGGCGTTATGGCTAGCGAGCTTGCTATCATTGCAAGAGTAAGGACTGTGAATAATGCCATCCCTGCAATTCTGCCCATTCTCATAAACGCGCCCAATACTGTGTCCTCAGTCGATATGGACGTCATCACTTTTCAGTAGTTACTCTTGTCGTCACAGGACAGAATTATATGCATTGGTACATATATATAGATTTACCCGTAAGTCATCCATATGCGAAGGTTCAGGTATCTGCCACATACCGCTGACATGGAGTTCAGGGCATACGGAAAATGCTTCAGTGAGGCGCTTGAGAATGCCTCCTTTGCACTGCTCAACATAATGGTTGACCTCAAGAGGGTGGGCAGGGATGGGTCTGCCGAAGGTTTCATAGCGATAGGTGAGTCTGCACGCAGCGAGAAGGATATGGCGTGGTTTGTACTGCAGGATATCCTGTCAAAAGTCGATTCACTGCATCTCAATGCCCTGAGATTCAATGTAACCTCGCTGACCGGCAAAGACAGAATAAGGCTCAAGGGCAGGCTCGTATTCAAAAAAACAGGAGAAGATTACTCCCTACTCCAGGTAAAGGCAGTAACCCCACACGACCTGTATGTGAAGCGCAAAAACGGCATGGTGTCGATAAACGTAGTTGTCGACGTGTAGTCAGGATCTGAAGTTAGCTTCCTCTATCTTCCGTATCTTTTCCGCTCTCCTATTCCTCCTATCCACGCTTTCGTAAGGTGTCTCCAGCCATGTCACAACTATCTTCTCTGCAAGATCAATATCCGTTGCGTCGCCTGCAAGGCAAAGCACATTTGTATTGTCGTCCTTCTTAGCCTTAAATGCAGATTCCTCATTGCAGCACACAGACGCATATATTCCGCGGAACTTGTTTGCGGCAACTGCCATTCCATGGCCTGACCTGCATATCAGTATACCGCTTCCACCGTTCATGATCATCTCCTTGCATACCCTCTCCGCATAATCGGGATAATCGTCATCCTTATCAAAAGCATCAGGCCCCATGTCCACGAGCATGTGGCCATTGAGCATCATCCTCCCCTTCAGCGCATTCTTCAGCTCAAACCCGCCGTGATCGCTGGCTATGTATACCACATCTGCGGTCTTTACCCTGTAGAAACGCTCAAGCAGAAGATGCTTCGGAGACTCCTGCCGCTGCATTGCCGCAATCTTCTGCTCCTCTTTCCTCTTCACAACTCCGTCTATCATGACATCCTCCAACGACTGAAGGCCGTTGGCTTCCAATGGTGCTTTTTGATTGGTCATCTTGAAACACCAAGCGCAGTTCCTGATTCAACGATCCTGCTTGCATCCCCGTGTCGAGGTGTAGGGACAGAATCTCCAGAGGCGTGACTTCGGGAGTGCCCCTCCCTAGCTCTTTTGAGTATGTTTATTGATGCATTCAGATCCCTGTCCTTTGCCCCCCCGAAGACATTCTTGTATGCCTTTGGGAGCCTGTCAGGGACGTTCTGCAATACCTGAGAATAGGCTCCATTGTACTCGGGATGTTCTTTCTTGAATTTTGTAACCCGTTTAGTCATGTCGTATTTCGTGAAGGCCTTTCCCATATCTCCGAAGTGCTGTTGGGACTTTTCAAGAAGGAGATTGTAGAGCTGCTTTGAAAGCGACATCCGGCGGTTAAGAATGGTTTTTTGTTCCTTTGAAGGATATGCCCCGAATTTGTATGCACTTTTCAAGATGACCATTTTTATCACACCGTTAAAACTTATATGTCTTTTGTTGTCGCATTCTCGCTTTCATCTCTCATCTGAATGATGGGAGGTTTTCCCGCTATGGATTTATAACCATCCAGTTAGCAATGCTCGTATCGATACGAAGCCGGGAGAGGAAATCGAATCCTCCTTCTCCGCTCTGCAGGCGGACGCATAGCCAATCTGCCATCCCGGCATCCACGAGTAAATCTTTATTAAGTGAACATATAATAATCTTAGATTAACAAATAAATTGTGATTTTATGAGAGGGGCGTTTGGGTCTGTGCCAAGGGAATTTGTTTCTGATACTGAGATATACGATTTCAAGGACTCCGTGGCCGCAGCGCTGTCAAAGGTCAAGAGGCTTGGGGCTGTCGTTGTGACAAAAAACGGCGAATACTACGGGATAGTGGATGACCGATCCGTCGCAGGAAAAGGCGCTACAAATATAAGCAAAGGCCTGGCCGTGGGAAAGCTTGCGAAGCCTGTGCCAATTCTTACCACAGATTCTGATATAAACTATGCAATAAGCATGTTCTACTCTTCAGCCCTGAAGGCTCTCCCGTTCTCGGAGGACGGAAGGATAAAGGGCATAATCAAGAGGTCTGAGATGCTTAAGGCCATACTCTCGATGCACATCCTCTCTGCTGCAGTAGTGAATGACGTGATGTCCACACCCATAATAGCAGTACCGCAGGAGTCCAGCCTGGAACGTGCCAGCGCTGCAATGAGGGACAACAGGGTAAACCGCCTTGCGGTATTGAGGAAAGGAAAGTTCTGCGGCATAATAACAGCAAAGGACATCATGGAATACGGGATGAAGCAAAGGTCCAGGAATCCGGAGTTCAGTACAGCCTCGGACAGGCCGCATACGCATGTCGGCGACGTGTGCCAGAGCGAGCCCTACACCATAGAATATGATTCAGGCGTCGAATCTGCAATAAGGAGCCTTGTGGAGAACGATATATCCTCGTTGCCAGTGATCAGGAAGGGCAGGCCAGTCGGCATAGTGACAATAAGCGACATATTCGAGACCGTCCTTAAGAATGCAAATATAAAGCGGAGGAACATAGTGATCTCTGGACTAGATGATTATACCAGAGAAAGGGAAGGCGACATACTCGACGCGCTTGAGAATCTCGCTGAAAAGATCGACCGTTTCAGGAGCAGCAACGTAGACTACATGGCAGTGAACGTGAGAAGGATAAAGCAGAAAGGATATGAAATCCGCGGCAGGCTCGCGCTCACAAGGAGCGGTGCGATATCTGCATATGCATCCGGCTACTCATTGGAACTTACGTTACGCGACCTTATTGCACGCCTGTATAAGGGTGCAAAGTCAAAGAACGACTTCATAATAGCCGGAAGGACGAGATAAATGAACATAACTTCAGAAAAGCCCTCAAAGGCGCAGTCAAGCCTCGAGCTTCTTGTGACAATGTCCTTCGGACTTGCAATACTACTTCCTATAATAATAATCGCATTCATACAGATATCAAATACAAACACCTCGCTGTATGCCGTCGAATCGCAGCAGGCAGCAAGCAAGCTTTCCAACGTTGCTACACTCGTTGGCAGCGAAGGTCCGCCTGCAATGCAGCTTGTGCAAGTAAATGTGCCGCCCGGCGTGCTGGACATATTCGTCGGAAATACGGTCAATGGCGTAGGGCATGAGATCATATTCAAGATAGTATCCCCTGCTAATTCAAGTGACATAGTCACATACACTCCAGTAAATGTAAGCGGAAATCTTGGGGGGTTGTCCTCCCAGGGAACCTATCTAATAAACGTAAGCGCTCAGTCGCAATGCCCTTCGGATCCTGGCCTTTCGTGCGTGTACATGAGGCCTGTGGTGTGATTTATGAAGCTTCAAATAGCATTCGATTATTTGATGGTATTCGCATTCGTCCTTCTCATATTCTCGCTTCTTTTCATATCCATCTCCGGCCAGCGCGCCACGTTTTCAAATCAGCAGTCTTTTGCAGAGCTTCAGGTGGTTGCACAGACCGTTGCCTCTGAGATAACAGCTGCAAGTGCCGCAGGCAACGGCTACAACCAGTCGTTCCTTCTTCCCCCGGGAATATCGCTTCTGCAATACAACATATCCGTGACAAAGCAAGGTACGGTCATAGTCGCCTCAAACGTATTCGGCCAGGTCTCCCATGCCGTTGCGTCTACCTCGGCATCAGTCGTGCTCTCAAACCAAAGCTACATCTCCTCAAACGGGAAGTACTATGTGATCCCTACCTCAAGCGGGGTTGGGTACATAAACCTCCAGAATTCGTTTGGAACCATCTGCATAGATCTTGTATGCCCGTCCTCCGCAAATGAGCCGGCACAGATTTCAATGCATGCGAATGTCACCCACGCCCTGTACCTCAACGGCTACAATTCATACGTATCCAAGGATACTGGCAGCGGGATCCCTCCTGGACCTGCCCAATCCGTATCGCTATGGTTCAGGCCTGCGTCGCTTTCAAATCCTGGCACCAGGCAGTACCTTGTTGACGAAGGCAACTTCCTCAATTCACCAAGTGACTGGGTGGCGATAGACAACGGAAATGTTATTGCAGGCACAACGGCTGCTGACTACTGCAGGAGCAGCATTGCCCTGTCCGCCGGAAGGTGGTACCTCATGACATATACATTTGACGGCGCAAATCTCAGGCTCTACATAAATGGAAGTATTGCGCTCGGATGCTCAGATTACGGGATTGCCTCTGCCTCTCCTATATCAATAAATCTTGGCAGATCAGCTGCCGGTACAGACCTATTCAACGGAACCATGGCCGATGTGCAGGTTTATGGCGACGTCCTGCGCTCTGCACAGGCAAGTCAGATATACCACGGGGGTATTACTGCCGGTCCGGTCCAGCCAAACATATTGATGTGGCTGCCTCTCGGAGGAAATGCGCACAACTATGGCGGTGCCCAATCCGATCCTGTGCAATACGGTCCATCGCTGTATCCTGCTGTTGCATACATCTCCGTGCCCGTAAAGAACAATATGGGTGGTCCATCCGTCGGATCCACCGTGGGCTTCTCCACTTCCTTGGGAAATTTCTCATCCGGTGGTTCGCTGTCAACGTCAACCGGCACGAACGGTGTTGCTGTTGCTGTACTGAACCAGGGGCTTGGCAGCGGCATTGCTACAGTAAAATCCACAGCATTCAACGGGAACGAGTCCAGCTCGGTAAACCTGATAGGGTGGTGGCCGCTGAATCTTGGTCAGGGTCCAATAGCATATAACCTCGCCAAATCCGGCAGCGACCTTTCAGGTAACATGGTGTATGCTTCCTGGGCATCTCCGAATCTTGCAGCGTCATTCTCCGGACAAGGATACATACAGATCCCAAGTAGCCTGAGTCTCCAGTCACAGATTACCGTATCTGCATGGGTCAGGCCAGCGGGTCAGCAGCCGTCCCGGTTTGGAGGCATGCTTACCGGACTGCCATACTATAGCATTGGCGTATGCGGCTATTTGCTTTCAGTATGCTACTACAATCTGCAGACCGGGCAGAGCTATACATCAAGGGTGAACCTAAGTCCTGGCACCTGGTATATGGTCACCGCAGTAATGTCTGGCTCATCCGAAAGCATATATGTGAATGGGATACTCGCACTTAGCATCTCTAGTGAGCTATCCGGTGACGTTGACCTTGGCCTTAATGACATAGGGTCCGGTCCGTGTTGCAGCCAGTTTTTCAACGGATCCATCTCCAATGTGCAGCTCTACGGCTCTCTGTTCACACAGCAGCAGGTGCTCCAAATGTACCAGGAAGGTATTGGCGGAGCACCAGTCTTGGGCATCCAGTCAAATCTCGCTGCATGGTATCCGCTCGACGGAGACGCAATTAATTATGTGCAAGCTGCCCCCCAGCCCGCCTCCGGCATTGTCCAATACAACGGCATAATATACGGCAATGTAAGGATGACGCCAGCAGATGTCCCATACCATCAGGCATCTCCGGTACTTGCTGCACTACTCTCCGCCAATCAGATAAGCGGCATCAAGATCCCCTTCATACCAAACTCAATAAGTGGAAACATATCAATCTCCACATGGGCATATGTTAGTGGGGCCACCTCAAGCAACCAATGTCAGGGAATATTCGGCGATGAATGGCCGAACCACGGATCGGGGTTCCAGCTTCTAGGAAGCGGCAGCAGTACATGCGGAATATTCTACGTAGATAACCAGGCTGTTCCATGGCCTTCTGGTAGCAATTATGCGCTGCCTACAGGAAAGTGGATCTACCTAGTTGCGACATATAATGGAAAGACAGGCAATGCCTCTGTATACCTTAACAACGTGCTTTTTGCTTCAAAGACCCTCCAGCCAGGATTGGATGTGGGCCAGTCAGCACCATATTCCATCGGTACTACGTGGCAGACCGGAGCTCCAGCTTCGTTTTATGAGTACCTGGCAAATCTTCAGTTATACAGCTCAGTACTTGGTGCAGGCCAGATGTCAAGATTGTACTATGCCGGTATGGCCAGCCTTCCTGCGCAGGGCCACGGGCTTCTTGCATGGTATCCTCTGGACGGAAACTCTAACGATTACAGCAGCTACGGGAATGACGGCTCAGCTGAAAATGTAGTGTACAATCTGCAGATTCCAGGCGCGCCGCAAAGCACTCCTTCATTTTCCGGCTCTGGCGCATATTTTAGCGGATCCGGAGGGCATATCATAATAAGCAACAGCGTTCCTCTGTCCGGTGGGTTGACGGCATCGGCATGGATATATCCTGCCTCTCGGTACAATGCAGGCAACAACAGGCAGGTGATAATGGGCGAGGGCTCCTCATACGAGCTCTCAGTAAACTATTATCATAACATGGAGGGAGATTTCTGGGTATGGACCGGCAGCGCATGGAAGGTAGTCTCCACCACGTCAAGGCTCAGTACAGGATCATGGTATATGCTTACGGGCACATACAACGGCCTCAACATGTCGATATATGTGAACGGGGTGCTTTCAAACACGATAGCGCAGACTGGCGTTGTCCAGAATCCCGACCAGCCTACTGTAATAGGATCTTATGAATCGCCACCATACTCGGATTATTATTTCAATGGCACCATATCCGATGTGCAGCTGTATGGGACTTCGCTTTCAGAGCAGCAGATAAGCCAGCTGTACAATGGCGGAGCACCGCAGAGCCAGTCAATGTCTGTGCCAATGGGGTTGATAACATGAAAGCGCAATTCTGGTCAATAGATCTCGTATTTGCTATAATAATATTTACTGCTGCAATGCTTCTGCTGAGCCTCGTATGGCTTAGCGTAAATAACCAGTTCTCAATAGCCTATGGGTACGGAATAGGAGCGATGCAATCCCAGCTCAGCAGCCTTATGCAAAGGCTCCAGACTCCGGGTTCACCGTCAAACTGGAACACCGCTATATCCGAGAACGACGTATCAACATGGGGAAATATCAGCGTAGGTCTTGCTGACGGGAACGGAAGCATAATGTCACAGCAGAAGCTCCTCGACGCCGTTGCCATATCTTCAACAGACTATCAGGGATCAAAGCAGGCGCTTGGCATAGGCTATGACTACTATATATCAGTATATTCACCATATGAATACAACATTAGTTTTGGGCTCAATCCTGCAGGCAGGAATCCCACCGCCATACAGGTCGCATCGGTGCCTGTCACGCTGGACAACGGTGAGACTGCAACGATGCGTGCAATAATCTGGACAAACACGTCCTTCGGTGTCGGATAATGAAGGGCCTGGTATTCACTCTAGACGCGGTATTTGCACTTCTCATAGCCTCGGCTGGCGTCTCCATACTGTTATATTTTGTTTATACCTCCCCAATCCCGTACAATCTGCAGTATTCCTCATCAAGCGGCCTGTTCGGCGTACTTGCATCTACGAAAATCAATTCTCTATCATACGTCCCAATGGCTGCGTACATATCGGCGCAGCAGGCATCTTCAGGAGAGCATTGGGATCAGATGTTTGGCAACCCGCACAACAACGCAGGCAATGCTCACGGTCCCCAATCGCTCATGCTGTCATACACGTTCGATGCGCAGGCACCAATATCAAATGGCACAATCCTATCAGATTATGGAAACATATACTTTGCAGCAGGAAACGAGATGTATGCGCTTAATGCATCGTCAGGCAACGAGCTGTGGAGTGCGCCGTCACCATACAACTCTTCATTCGGGGACTCCCCGGGCATAATGTCCTCGGTCCTTTACCACGGGATGTTAATATACTCGACACCTGCAAACATAGTGGCGCTTAACGCCCAAAGCGGACAGCAGGTATGGTCTTCAAACACCATATTCACCTCTACGCACCAGGTTCCCAGGATCTTCAGGTATTATGACAGGATAATATTGCAGATATACGACATATCGACAAGCAGCCTAAGCATAGAGATATTATCCGCTGGAAACGGCACGGTGATATACGAATCAACTTCAGCAAGCAGCAATCCAATAAGTCACTACGCAACGCTTGGGGGCCAGATTGCCACATCCACTCCCGCGAAACTTAATCTCACCACTGTTTTATCCACAAGCACACCCCCATATGCCGATATATGGAGCGTATCCGTGGGCCAGGATGTATCTGGGCTTGCAATATACAACGGCACGATAGTGTATGGCTCCGGTCCGTCTGCAGTTGCATTGTCATCCAACAGCGCAGAGGTATTTTCATCTGCGCTTGATTCTGCAATAAGCGGTCTATCAGTATATAAGGGTCATGCCATATTCCAGACTGCAGACGAGGTATCGCAGGCAGACATATTCGGATATGCTGGATGGAATACCATAATGCCGCAATCGTACGGCACGCCTGTCGCAAATGCCACTCCTGTAATATCGCTACAGAACGTATACACGCTCTGGTCCAAAAGCAACCTTGTTGCAATGAACCTCTCCACAGGCGCAATAATTGGCACTACTGTAATACCATATTCCGGATACCTTGACCCGTACATGGCCATTGCCTATGGCAGGCTATTCGTGAGCAAAGGGTCGCACCTGATGGCATACGGTGCGTGCGCTGCAGATGCCTCAGAATCGCTCCTCTCTGCAGTAGCAACTCTGTATGTGAATGGCGAAGGCAGCTGCGGATCGTATCTGCTGAGCAGCCTTTCCGGCGCATCGAACTCCGGGATATCGATAAATGGTCGTTCGGCCGAATCAGCAGCATACTTCGACGGATCGGGCAGGATATTCGATCCTGAGGCCTTCATACCCTCGCAGTCATGCAACATGACAATAATTGCATGGTCAAATTATACTGGTGCATCGACAAGCCCTACGCATGGCGTGGTGATATTCAATTCGTCCAATCCATCGGGCATAATGTTCGGCACAGGAAGTGTCAAATTCGAGGCAGGATCATCATCAGATACGTGGAACGCTGCCGGAAGCTTTGGGAACTCCTGGGTAATGTCAGCAATAGTATTCAATAAATATAGTGCTCCAAGCGGATATATAGACGGGTCAGTATATCCTGATACAAACCCGTATGCCGGATGCCCTGGAATTGGCAATGCAACTATGGGCGTGTCAGGTGGTTCCTATTTTAACGGATTCATAGCAGATGTCCAGGTATACAACTCCTCGCTATCAGCTTCGCAGATAGGCCAACTATATGGTGAAGGAGTATCCGCACAGCCGCTCAGTGGCAGAGACCTAGTTGCATGGTTCCCGCTTTCCGGAGGACCGGACAACTTTGCTCTGCCTTACTCCTCTGGTTATCCTTTCTCAGTAAACTTCAATAGCATTGCCTACAAACCAGTATCAATGCAAAACGCATATTCAATAGCGTCCCAGTCTGCACCACTTGCCGTATTCAACTATACTACTGGCGCGTACAGGCTCTACAATATAGGCATATACTCATGGAGATGATCAGGTCACTGTCAGGTAAGAAAGGCCAGAAGGCCCAGCTGTTCTCAATAGCTGCGCTCCTGTTCGGTTTGATGGTAATATCTGCGCTCCTTGTCTTTGTAGTAATAAACATAGGCTATGATCAGATTTCCCAGTCCTCCATAATCTCGTCAAGCTCAAGCAATCTCGGCATGGTG
Source organism: Candidatus Martarchaeota archaeon (assembly GCA_023379055.1). Lineage (GTDB taxonomy): Archaea > Micrarchaeota > Micrarchaeia > Micrarchaeales > CABMGC01 > JAJZNA01. Next base: position 17,886 of record JAMCSX010000003.1, read on the forward strand.
CTTGGCGAAAGCGCTGATGCATTCGCGTCCTCTAGCGGATCTGCAGCTCTCGGCACCCTCTATCTGTACGAATCCAACGCATCGCTCAGGGGCCGAAACTTCATAACCAACTTCAGCGAATTTATGCAGTACCTTATGGTGAATGGCACGCTTCCGAACGTGCAGAAAGGTTCAAATGCTGCGAATGCAATATCGCGATACATGCGTGGGGCGACATTTGCATCATACAACTCCGAGATAAGCAACATAAATGGCTCCGGATCAAAGCAGGTAAGCATAAACGAGACCCTGCCGCAGATATCACAGGATGGGCCATACTCCATCTCGATAGCGTATACCGAGCACGTATCCGTGAACACGACCACAGGCAGGCAGTCATTCTCAATACCTGTCAGCACATCCATATCCCTAAACGATACCCCGGATATGCTCTACGCACAGCAGGGCATATACATGCCAGTAAGGCCAGCATCAATCAGCGGGCTTGTCTCCGTCATAGGCAATGACTATGCAAGCTATTCAAACACCAATCCTGCAGCAAATACGTTTGTTTACGGCACTGTTTATTCAATTCCCAGTCCTCAGTCATGTTCAATAACAATAAGCGGCAAGATAAACAACCCGAATTATAATTCGCAGATAATAATAGCAACTGTAAACGCGATTGCAATAACCGCTCCATCCTGCACTGTCCTTGATAAGTACGGAGGCCTGATCACAGAGAGCATATCCGGGAGCGCGGATCTCGGTATCCCATATCTTGTATTCCCCGAATCAAACAACGCCCTCCAATCCGTACGCACGGGCCAGAAACTGCTCCTGTATGAACCTGGCATGTCGCTCCTTGATATAAGCGGATTGAGAAACGCCATCGATTCGGGTGACTTCCTCCCTTCGCCTTTTGGACCGTCGTACATGCAGAGGGCGTCTGGCAATCTCTATGCACAGTCACCCAGCGGAATCTTCACATACGGAGGATACGGCATCCAAGCACCGTATTTCAACAGTACACTAAGAAGCAATTCCATAGTGCTGTCGGAGAGCCAAAACAGCGTTGTTTCCTATACAATATCCGCGTGGGTATACCCGACTTCGCAGAACGGCATGATAATCGGGACTTATGGAAGGCAGGCGCACAGCCTTGAGCTGGGAATAGGCTCGTCGCAGCCCTCGCTAGTCCTTCCAGGCAGATTCTTTTTCGGCGATGTGAATTCCGGTACTGCTGTGGGCGTAAACACTCTCGGGCAGTTCCAACTTCATAGGTGGTATTTCGTTGTCGGGACGTTCAATTCGATCCCAGGAAACCCCGTGGCCCCTTCGCAATTCAGGCTCTACGTGAACGGAGCGAATGCATCCGTGTCCCAGTTCTCGTCAGGCAGCGATACGTCCCCCCTAACATCCACTGCAGGCATGCAGATAGGCGGATACGGATACAACGGGATGATTGCCGATGTACAGGCATACGACAGCGCGCTTACGCCTGCCCAGATATACCGGTTATACCTGAACGGAATGGACTCTCTGCCTGTCACCGGCTCCGAGCTTGCAGGATGGTATCCTCTAGATGGAAATGCAAACGACATGAGCGGCAATGGCAATTATCCTATATCCACGGAATTACCTAATTACATGCAGATTCCATCGTACATGCGCGACAGCGCACTCCCTGCAACCGCGTCACATGCATATCCAATTCCCGGAACATCAAACTGCTACAGCAACATTCAGTGCGTTAACTACACGCTGCCGCATCTCTATCTTGGAAACGGTGCGATGGAGCTGAACAATGGGAGGGTATCGGCCGCGTACTTTAATGGCCAGACAAGCTATTTCGAGCAGAGTGGCAATTTCATAAGTCAGACTGTGTACAAGCCTTTTTCAATTTCCCTATGGGTTTACCCTGTCTCCGGCACAGGGGTGATAGTCGGCGAACAGCCATCGCAGACATTCGAGAGCGGGCTGAACCAGCCGATAATGGAACTTTACGGCGGCGAGCTATATATCAATATATGGAAGAACCAGTGCGTTAAGGTAGGTCCCGTACCTACAGGCGAATGGTCTAACCTGGTATTTGTTTACGACGGCGGAGTCACTGGCGGCAAATATTACGGATACATAAACGCGAATCCCGGCAGTGATTTTGGTGCAGGAAATGGCCCTACGCAAGGAACGTCTCCAATGTTCTACATACTCGGTGCAGGCAGCGCAAACAGCTGCAAAAACGGCCTTCCTGACGCAGGCCAGCCTTTCCAAGGCCTTATGGCGAATTACCAACTATACAACATATCGCTTCTGCAGCAGCAGGTAAATCAGATATATGCCGGCGGTATAGATGGCACGCCGTTAACTACCTCAAACACGCTAGGGTGGTGGCCACTCAACGGAAACGGTGCAGAATACATGAACCAGAACCCCGGATTTGGGAATTCGCTTTCATATGAGTTCATACAGTTAAATTACAGCGAGGCCAATTCTCCAGCAGTAAATCCGATAGGGCTAAGCAGTGTAAGCGGGGTGGGCGGGGAGTGGCAGTCCACAGGATTCCCTGCGCCTGCGTTTCAGCAGGTAAGGTGGAATGTTACTGCATGGACGCTGCCAAGCAATGTCAAGTATATCTCTACTCAAGACGTCGAAAGTGATCCACTGGATCCTGGAGGCACAACTGCAAATCAAATAGGCTCGTTCTTCTCAGGAGTGCCATCCGGGGATCAGGGATGGAGTTTCGCATCAGCGCAGTACCGCGGCACAAACTTCTTCGGATCAGCTGCAACTCCATTTCCGCAGTCATTGGGCGTGCTGAATTCAAATGTTTCATGCAGTGAACCATTCAACAGCACAGGATATACCGCTGCAGTCAATCTGACACTGAGCGGCGAATACAATTTCAGTATCGCCTACAACCACGCCATGGCCGTGTTCTTCAGAAAGGTAGGGGGAAATAGCTGGTCGCAGGTGTTCAATATAGATACAACATGGCCTACAACGCCTTCCAACCTGCCGCAGAGCCAGGGTCCAGTAAGCGTAACGTTGAACGGGGAATACCAATTGGTGGTTGACTGGAACAATGGATGCAAAGGAGGACTCAGCACATTCCTGATGACAAAGGGATAAACTACAAGTCCGGTTTCAACCTTCGCCATATGTGATAAACGATTCGCCCCGCAAACCCATCACCTTCAATGGTGGGTTAGGGGCGTGCGAAGGCATATAAATCTTAAGTTCGCCACTTTGAGCAGTGAAGTCTCTAACCTTTTGACCTAACTCGATTCGCCAAATCGAATTTTACCAGCGCAGATTGAGGTTTTTATCCCCATATCTGAGTGGAAAATCACCGAATATTGCCGCCGGTGTTTGGGATGAAATGTTGCTGACAAGAGTGAATTTGACAATGCGAGCGTGAAATCCCTCGCCCTCTTCAGAGGGTTCCCTTCAGCGGTGGGAGGATGTCACACTCCCTTCCACTAACACAGATTCCCTTTTGACAAAGTCATGTTGAAGAATTGAAAGTTATATTATTGAATAAAATAAGCATGTTTGTGTTATTTGTGCTCAGATATGTATCGAAAAATTCCACTACATTCCAATTCCCCTTTATAAGGTGCATATTTACCGCGTATTTATGTATGCCAGAATATATTGGCATGTTCAGATGTGCTACATTAGAATTAACAGAGCAAGCGCATACAGCTACTTGTATTGACTGATTAATGAAGGATGTTGCTATAAACGTCATTGTCGTGTTTAAATAAGAGTCATTTCCCTTTTGGATAGATAGGGGGGCATACGTTATTATAAGTCCAAATTCATTTATTGGTGTCCAACCAGATATGTTGGTGTTAGGTATACTATACGGTGCCCAGTGGCCAGGTCTATAATAACTTATAAAATTATTCTTAATATTTTGGTATTTACTTCTATATGTAGAAAATATGGTGATGTTTCTGCCTATATAGATTGGTGAACCAAAAAGACTCTGGCTAAAGTTATCTAATAAGGCGAGATTATGGTAACTATATGCATTATTTTCTATTATTATGTATGAAACATTATAATCTCTTAGGGTATTTAAGGAAATTAGGGAGTAATTTTCATTTATTGGTGATGAATATGGTGGCGTATAGAAACTCCGGTTATCATACGTTGCCAAGTAAGTAGCATCTTGGACATAAGGGATGTCGTATTCAGATAAGACGTTTAGATAAGTAGTTCTACTTATATACCCCCCAACCAATGGCATTTGCATTACTGTTGTGTAATAATCAGCTACGCCACCATAAATGTAGGTCGGTATATATGGGGACGGGAGAACTAAAAACGACTGATTTGCAACAACTTTAGGCAATTGTCTTAATATGTGTGGTGCATAAGGGGTTAGGGTAATATTTTGGTTCCCAGGAATAGGAATACCAAAACTTTCTACAATAAAGATGATGCAGATGATAGAAACTACCGAATAAACATAAACGGTATCCTTTTTCGTATTGGATAGTTTTTCCAAAAGTTCCTTTACCCCTACGGATGCCAGCAACGAGGCAGCTAAAAGAGCAACAAGATAAAATCGTGCTGGTTCTCGTATACCATTAATCACGGGAATAGCATGATATAGTAAGTATATTCCCGGAATTGAGGTAACGTTATTGTTGACTTTTAGATACGGTCCCAGAGATAACAACCAGAACAAAACAAATATGGCTATCCAGAATTTATACTTAGATTTAGTTTTCCATATTCCATATAAAGATAACGCAATAACCACATAACCGATATACACTGTTCTGTCATTTGAGCCGTAAAATAGGTTGCTTATACTTCCATTGGCGGCAGTATTATAAAATATATAGTTAGGAACAAAAAAAGAAACCAGGTCAGCACTCCATCCGATATTGTTATTTATTGTATCCAGAGAGTAAGCTTGGCTTAAGCCACCTGGGGATAGTGCAGTTTGTATTACTGGAATAAATCCGAAAGAACCCACTACAAGAACAACACAGACGAAAATGCAAATAGAAAATACAGCATGTTTACTAATAACCACCCTATTCTCATTAACAGATTTTTGATAGATGTGGTAAATAACTATTAACAAGGCGACCATAATGGCCATTATGCCTTCTTCTGGTCATCCATAAATAGTATAAGAACAAAAGCCAGCCCAGCAAAAACTGTTTGCAAATATCTTTTTGTATCAATTGACTTAAATACAAAATATATAAAAATGGGCGTCCATCCGATAAAAAATCACGATAAATGATTTATAGAATAAGCTATATGAAAAGAGCTAAAGCTGAAAAATACCCCTCCTAAAAATGCCGCAATTCTATTCTTGAGTATGTATTCGATAAGTAAAAATGCACCGAAGCCACCTACAACAAATCCTAAAAAGAATAATACATTATAAGCGAATTCCAAACTTATAAATTGAAAGGGTATAGAAATCCAACCGGATATTGGAGACAGTGTTTGAAATACGAGATTAAAACCTAACGGATAGAAAAGTATGGTGGTATTTGAATAGATGTTAGTGTGTGCGTTAAGAAGAGCATATTTTGCCCACCATAAATTCCACATATTCTGATAAACGTCTGCGTTATTTCCAGGTACAGTGGTAAAGACATTTCCTATTTCTGGAAGAAATAACAATATTGCAATTGCAAGATAAATCAGGCATATGAAAGCATATTCTTTGATTCTCGGTACCGCAGATCTTAGCTTATTGGCACTCTCAAAATAATTCATAAAGAATATACCTACAAAAGTAAACTTAGTATCAGATATCTATAAAACTTAAACGGTAGTTCCTCAAGCACCCCGTTATAATCGACTCTTCCACTATTATTTCAGATATCGGGATTTTAATCCTGATGCCGCATTCTTGTTTTGGCGACAGGAATGAGACAATCTGAGAACTTGAAATATAAAATCCCCGCACCTCTCAAAGGAGTTGTGGAAGACACACCAAAATGCATCTATATGGGTGCATTCTGCGAGTGCACTTGCATCGACATTGCAACTGCAATAGTGGTTTCTGCAGTGCAGAATAGGTGCGTGAATGCAACACACGCTCAGGGCTACATCTTCTTTAGGGATAGCTCCCCGCACAGCAAATCAATCATTTCAATGTAGGCTTGTGGTGCGAGAAGGTATATAAGAATGAAAAATAAAGGAGAAAGCATGGGAATCCTGCGTGCCTACAAATTCAGGACATATCTGGACATGAAGCGGCAGAAAGCAATAGACTACGCTGTTGTCGAGGAACTGAAAACATACCTGGCAAACGCAAGGGAAGCCAACGACTTTCAGTCGTCGGAGGATGTCATCGGATGGCAGGCGATAAGAACAAAATATGCTCTTCTT
>JAMCSX010000003.1:24249-36846 GCA_023379055.1 Candidatus Martarchaeota archaeon
TATGGTGGGCAAAATAGGGGTTGCCTCTGCTTCCGCAGTTGGGCTTGGGGCGATCATAGGTGCAGGAATATTCGTGCTTAGTGGCACATCGATTGCGCTGGCAGGTGCGGACGCGCTTTTCGCATTTGTTCTGGTAGGAGTAGTTGCAGTAATAATAGCGCTTGAGCTTAGCGAACTTGGAGCCATGATGCCTTACGTGAGAGGCGCCTCCTATTCGTATACGTACAAGGCATTCGGCAGCGAGCTTGGGTTCATAACCGGGATACTTAGGTATATGGCGCTTACAGTGGCGATATCGGCAATAGCCCTGGGCTTTGGCTCGTATCTCTCGAACATGTTATTTGGAAGCACTTTGGGAGTATATCCGATACTCTTTGCAATGACACTAATAGTGGTGTTGTCGATTGTGAATATGCTGGGAGTGAAGAAGGCCGCGCAGACAGACCTTGGCCTTGTAATAATAAAAATCGGAATACTCTTTGTCTTTGTTGCGTTTGCTGCGTTCTTTGTACTGTCAAAGCCCGGGGCAGTGCCTATCCTTGAATTCAGCGCATCAGGCGGTGCCATCGGAGGAATATTTGCAGCAAGCGTAGTCGTATTCTTTGCATATTCTGGCTTTCAGGCAGTAGCATCGATAACTGACAGGATAAAGGGCGGTGCAAGAGGATACGTGAAGGCAATAATGTCCTCAGTGATTATAAGCGTGGTGGTATACGTGCTGGTAGTATGGGCAATGCTCATGATAACGCCGCAGGCGGCTTACGGCAAGCTGCTTACCGCAGATCCATTGGCATATGTGCTCAATGCTGCACAGGCGCCTCCGTGGCTGAGGATCGTTGTAGATGCAGGCGCACTGATCGCAACTGCATCAGCGACAATAGCAATGATACTGAGCTCGTCGAGGGCTCTGTACCAGATGAGCGAGGACCATCTGCTCCCGAAGTTCTTCAATAAATACAACAGGAACACGGATACCGCGGAGAATGGGATAATAGTGTCTGCGATAATAGGAATAGGCATGCTCTTTGCGGGCAACATATACGTCATAGCATCCATAGCAAACTTCGGACTGATGTTTAATTATCTGCTTATAGGGCTCTGCGTTATACATTTCAGGAGGCTTGGGTCAAGATCGCCATTCATGATGCCGCTATATCCCTACCTGCCGATAATAGGGATGTCGCTTCTGCTTGCGTTCTTTGCAGGCCTTGACAGGGCGGTCCTGACAATGGGCGTCATATCGATACTGGTACTCATTATCGTGTATTACTCGCTGAGGGAGGTCAGGGAGAAGAAAGTGGTAAGAGTGAGACTATTCGGCTGAGCAGCTGATGCAAGTCATGAAATTTGTAGCTGACAGAAAAACTGCAGGGGTATGGAGCATGGACAACAATAATAGGGTCCTATTAATATTGACTCTCGGAGTACTGATGGGGGCAATAGACACCACGATAGTGCTACTTGCGCTACCTACAATAAACTCAGACCTGCATACCACGCTTATTGCGTCTGTGTGGGTAATACTCGCCTACCTCCTGGTCATAGCCGTTGCCACGACGCAGTTTGGAAGGATCGGCGACATATATGGAAGGAGCAAAATGTTTAACATGGGATTTGGAATATTTACAATCGGGTCGCTTCTCTGCGGTCTCGCCCCTACGATAATATACCTCATCCTGTTCAGGTTCTTGCAGGGCATAGGCGGTGCACTGCTGCAGTCAAATTCAGGCGCAATAGTGGCAGATACATTTGAGCCCAAGAAGAGGGGCAGGGCCTTCGGATATACTTCTCTCGGATGGAGCGTAGGCGCAATGCTAGGTATAATACTCGGAGGTGTACTTACAACATTCACTGGATGGAGATACATCTTCTACATAAATGTGCCAATAGGGATAATAGCGACGTATCTGGGCATAAAGTACATACGGGACAATCCGAGGATAAAGTCCAGGATAGACTGGCACGGGATGGTTCTTCTGACAGCCTCGCTCATACTTGTATCCTACAGCGCGATAGACATGGCCGCCGAGGGAGTGTCGCAGATGAGCCTCGGAATGATCGTTGCAGGAATAGCATTGCTGATTCTCTTCTTCTTTGGAGAGAAAAAAAGCAGGAACCCGATGATGAACCTGGGGATCTTCAGATCAAACAAGATACTTACATATTCAATACTTGCCACATTCTTCATGAGTCTGGGTTACCTTGCAGTAGTATTCATAATAATAATGTATCTGCAGGGCATACGCGGACTCAGTCCGCTTGATGCGTCACTTCTTCTGATTCCAGGGTACATAGTAAGCAGCATCTCCGCACCGTACATGGGCAGGCTTGCAGACAGGCATGGTGCAAGGATACTTGCGACGCTCGGCCTTGCCTTGATGGTAATCACAGTGCTGATTTATTCGACGCTTACGGCAACAAGCAGCCTTTATATAATACTTGCAGCATCTTTCGTATCCGGGATAGGCATAGCCATGTTCTTCCCTGCAAACAGCAGCGCAATAATGTCAAACGCAGACAGGGAGCATTACGGCAGCATTTCAGGCCTGACACGTTTCATGCAAAACATAGGAACGCTGTGCAGCTATGTCATAACGCTTACTGTCGCATCTCTTGCAGTCCCGCGTGCAGTGGCGTTCGAAGTCTTCCTGGGCACGTCCAAGCTCATAGGAGGCGTATCTGCGGATTTCCTTGACGGCATACATGCATCGCTGCTCATCTCGCTCGCCATATTGATCATTGCCGCTGCGCTCTCTTACATGCGGGGAGGAAGTAGAAAAAATGCTGGCAGTATAAACCGGTGGGGCAAATGAAGCGAAGATACAGACTTGGGATTTTTATAGGAAGATTTCAGCCATTCCACAAAGGTCACCTGTCCGCCTTAAGGCGCGCACTCAGGTTGTGCGACAGGGTAGTGGTGGGGATTGGCGGCGCGAACAGGCAAGGCACGGACAGCAATCCACTGTCAACCAAAGACAGAATAACAATAATATCCTCTGCACTCAGATTGGAGGGAATAGATGCGAGGAGAGTAAGATTTATTGGAATTCCTGACTTTGAATGCAACGATACATGGTTTGACTACATAATCTCCAGGGAGCCCGGAATAGAGGTAGTTTTATCCAGGAACCGGCTTGTCAAGAGCATATTCAGGGGCAAAGGCATATCAGCAATATCGCCCAAATGGAAGGACAGGGGTAGGCTTGATGCAAGCATCATACGCGACAGGATGAGAAAGGGATTGAGGTGGGACGATAGGGTTCCTAAAGGGGCAGTGAAGGAGATAAAGAACAGAAGGCGCAAGATTATTGAAGCCTCGGACATTGTGAATCGCACGCATGTAATAGTTGGTGGCACGTTTGCATACCTGCACAGAGGGCACAGGGCATTACTCAAAATGGCGTTTAGGTCTGGAGACTTCGTGCATATAGGCCTTACAACTGACGGGTATGTAAAAAGGATGAAGCTGCACGGACACATGCCGCCGTATAGAACAAGAAAGAACCTGCTCACTGGGTTTGTGAAAAGGTACGGAAAGGAGTTCGCCGTGGTGCCGCTTAACGACAGTTTTGGGCCTTCCACATCTGGGGATTTTGATGTTATAGTAGTAAGCCCGGAGACGTACAGGACCGCCGTAGAAATAAACAGAATAAGAAGACTGAAGGGCCTCAGGCCGCTGCGCATAATGAGGATACGCTACGCGCTTGCAGATGACAGGATGCCCATATCGACAACCAGGATACTGAACGGGGAGATAGACAATGAGGGAAGGCTCGTAAGGAAAAAACATAATAGATCTTCTGGAAAAAAATAAACATTAGTGATTATTGGGCGGTTTATCGCTGTGGGCGTAAAACCCACTCCCTTAAGGGGTGTGCCTAAAAACTTGGCCAGTTTCGAATAGGCATATAGAAAAGAAAAGGAAAAGAAAAACAAATCAATGCTGATGCCAGGCCATCTGCTTCTCGGCAGATTACCTTCCAGTCCACCCAAGCCCTATTACTGACAGCACAAAACCTACTAGTACCACTACTGCTGATGTTGTCCAGGCTCCGGGTATCATTACGACCAGTGCGAACAGCGCAATACCTGTCCAGAGTACATCCTTCCACACCCAGTCGCCAGTTGTGCCTAGCTTGACGAGTTCGGCCAGTACTGCCAAGAATGTGACTATGGACAAGGCTACTGCAACACCGAACAGGAGAGGTGCGAATACGTTAGCCGCCACTCCTACTACTGCGTGTCCCTGCCAAAGCTGCCATACTACTGCCAAGAAGGCCAAACTGCCCACTAACCTGAGGGCCCATGCGGCCCAGTTAGGTTTCTTATTTGCCATTTAGATCACAATAGATTCTTGCAGATTCGTCTTTTTAAGCATGCTCTCCAATTCTATTATTCCATATATTTGAAACATTACTGCCTTGCTGGGCATGATTTGAATGGGGCACGTTCACCACCAAACCTTGATCAACCTTTGCAGCTCCATTCCTCATTCCAGTGATAGGAATCTGCGTGCATCCGGATCCTTCCTGGCCTATGGATATAAAAATTATGCAACGCCATCAGATTATAAGAATTGGCTTGGTTGGATATGGCAGATCAGATAAACAGCAGCATATTCAGGGCGTACGACATACGCGGCATATACCCTAAGGACATAGATGAGAAGGTTGCTGGCAGGATAGGGAGGGCGTTTGCAGAGTACATTGGCGTTGGCAAGAGGGTGCTTGAAGGAAGGGACGTAAGGGAGAGCAGCCCTACACTCTCTGACAGCGTTGTGAAGGCTGTGCTTGAGTCAGGCGTAGACATAACATATGCGGGAGTAGTGCCAACGCCATTGCTTGGATTTGCAGTATCCAGGTATGGGGTGGATGGAGGCATAATGGTAAGCGCAAGCCACAACCCACCAGAATGGAACGGATTCAAGATGTACAGGAAGGATGGCTATGTCATAGGCGGCAGCTCGGGCATGGAGGAGATAAGAAAGCTTGCGGAAGGCAACAGTTTTGCTGCTGATAGGCCTGCAGGAAGGATTGAAGATAAAAGCACCGAGATACGCAATGCATACATGGAATTCCTGCTTTCCAGAGTAGGCAGCATGGAAGGCCTGAAGGTAGGCATAGACCCAGGGAACGGGGCGTATTCCGGAATGGCATCACAGCTCTTCACTAGGAAGGGGGCGGAGGTTCATGCCATAAATGATGTTGCAGACGGCAGGTTCCCGTCGCGCTCCCCGGAACCTTCGCCTTCAACAATAATCCAGCTAGTTGAACTTGTTAAGTCAGACGGATTGGACATTGGCGTAGCGTTCGATGGGGATGGCGATCGTGTGCTGTTCGTGACCGGCAGAGGCGATGTGCTCGGAGGCGACATAGTGTTGGCACTGCTCATCCGGCAGTACGTAAGGGCAGGAGAGAAGGTTGCATACGAAGTCTCATGCTCGAAGGCGGTTGAGGACGTGCTTGAGGAACGGCGCGGCGTTCCTGTGCTTACCAAGGTGGGTCACTCATTTTTCAAGGACGCAATGAAGAGGGGCGGCTGCACGCTGGGCGGGGAGATATCCGGACATATGTACTTCAATGAGATATATGGCAATGATGACGGCCTCTTCGCAGCCCTCAAGGTGGCTGGCATGGTTGCAGGGAGCGGAAAGAGCCTATCGGATCTAGCTGCGCTTATTCCTAGATACGTTAAGATCTCGATGGAATTCAGGGTTGATGACAATAGGAAATTCAGGGTAGTGGAAAGGATTAGGGACTCGGTATCGAGAAATGGATACGAGATAATAGACATAGACGGGGTAAAGGCAGTAACAGAAGATGGATGGTTTGTAATAAGGGCATCAAATACGGGGCCGATGATAAAGATGACTGCGGAAGCGAGGGACAAGAAGAGGCTTGAGGAATTGGCAGCAATGGCAAGGGGGGAGTTTGAGAAGGCACTGGCAGGATCCTGACATCAGATTCCGAAACAGATGCTTTTTATGTGGTATTTCCAATGATAGAATATGTCAGATCCCGGATTTCCGCTTGAAGACAGGGCAGAGGCGGGCAGGCGTCTTGCATCAAGGCTTGCAGGCATTAGGCTTGAACGACCAGTGGTGCTTGCCATTCCCAGGGGAGGCGTAGTCCTGGGATGCGAGATTGCAGGCGCGCTTGACGCGGAGCTTGACATAGTGACGCCAAGGAAGCTGAAGGATGAGCATGACCCTGAGCTTGCGCTTGGTGCCGTGATGCATGACGGTAGCGTATTCCTCAATGAGCAGGTCATAGCAGCAAGGGCCGTTGGAGAGACGTACATGCGCATTGAGAAGGAGGCGGAGATCAGGGAGTCCATGCGCAGATTCAATACATACAGGGGCGGGAGGATGTATCCGTCATTGGAAGGAAGGGACGTAATAATAGTTGACGATGGAATTGCAACAGGTGCAACCATGTTTGTTGCCGCAGGCTGGGTGAGAAAGCAGGAACCGAGAAGGATGACGATAGCGGTTCCGGTGATTCCTGCGGAGATGCTGGACTCTGTCAGGGGCCAGGCAGATGAGCTGGTATATCTTGGGGCGCCAGTGTTATTCTCCGGCATTGGCCAGTTCTACAGGAATTTTCCGCAGGTTGGGGATGAGGATGTAATGCGCATGCTCAATGGCTTCTGGGACAGGGAGCGGAGAAAATGAAAGGCGTGATTATGGCAAGGGGTGTCAGGAGAGGCCGGATTGCGGGCGTGAATACAGTGTCTACGTTTCCGCCCATAAGCACGTTCACCAAGTCAGCAATGGGGATAGCACGCATAATGTTGCGTAGGGGCATGTGTCTCCTAGCGAGCCGGGATCTGCAGTCAGGATGGTGCAGTATTTCGTAAACAGGTCTGGCAGGTTTTATTACACATATCATATGTTCCTTCCCAATTTGCGCTGCATCTTATTTATTTCCACAGCACTCAAGTTTTGGAATATGTTGCCTTCAAATATCTGGCATTCTCCATACAATCTGTCTTCAAAATCCCTGGGCTGCAAATGTATATGCAAATGGTCCACTTTGAGGTTGTTCTGTTTTATGAAAGGCCTGTAATTTTGCCTTATATCGCACCCACTCGAAACAAACTTCAATATTTTCTCCTCAAATTCTATCACTTTGTCAAAAAGCAGTTCCCTTTCCTCAGCGCTAAGTTCTGAAATTTTCTCAACATGCCTTTTTGATATCACAAGAACATGCCCTTCCATCAACTTCGGATCGCTTAGCATAGCTATCACAAAATCGTCTTCATATAGCAATCTTTTATTATCGTTTTTTATATCACAAAACGAACACTTCATAAGATCACTCCAAATCCCGCAGCTCATAACTCTCTTTGACCCTTTCCGCAGTCTCCATATCTATCTTTATTTTTTTCAATCCTACGGCATTCAGGAAGAAACTGCAGCTTTTGCAAACATAATAATGCCCGGACAAATACAATGTCGATTTTCCCAACCTTCCAAGCTCGTCATCGCTAAAAGCGCCCCTTATTGTCCTCCTGTCGCTCTTCAAATGTCCTGCAAACTTCTCCAACTCCTCAAAGTCTCTCCCCTTTCTTATCCTCATACATGCTGACACCTCAGCATGAACAGTGGAGCAAAGCTCATAGTGCTCTCCCGTCCTCATCTTTATTCTTGGGCACCTAGCTATATGGTCAGAATAATTGTGGCCGTTCGGCGCGCACCTGTTTACCCCAACAGATATTATCCTTCCCCCATTGACTATCGCCGCACCAACCCTTGTCTTGTTGCAGTTAGACCCCTTTAAGTAGCCTCGCAATACTTTGAATATCTGTTCGTCATCCCTGTAAATTTTACTCAAATTCACGCAATCTCCTAAACTGGCTGAACTATCTATTGGAAAGATAATTACTTATTTTCGAGGCATGAAACAATATCATGGCACTCAACACAACAATATGCCACGTAATAAAAGGGAAAAAGATACTTCTTAAGAAGGCAAGCAGGGGAGTAAGCAAAGGATTTTGGAACGGATCCGGAGGTAAAATAGAGCAAAACGAAACCCCCGAAGAAAATGCCAAGAGAGAGCTTTACGAAGAGACTGGATTAATTGCAAACAACCTTTATTTCCATGGCACCATAAAATTTTTCCTCGATGGCTCCGAAGAACTGTCGATCTTCAATTACCTGTTTTCCACAACAGAATTTTCAGGAGACCTCCAATCAAGCGACGAAGGCGAAGTCAGGTGGTTTGATATAATCTCAATACCCTACAAAGAAATGTGGCAGGATGACGAATACTGGCTTGATCTTCTAATATCTGGAAAGAAGTTCGATGCAGAATTTCATTTTGACAAGGGAAATAAGAACATAACAAAATACAACATAAACATAAAAGAATAGGTAATCTATTGAAAAAAAACAAAATAGCCCTGCAGATAGCACGCGAGAGGATAGAAAGGCTATTCGAGTTGGCGTTCATTGCAAATTGAATAACATTTGCAATAATTCCTACAGCTATCCCACTATATTCTTCATTACCTCCTGCAATGATAGCATTGTCTTCTTTATCAGTTCCCAGCATATCGAATATATTCGATAAATGATATTAAAAAGGGTTTAGGGGGGGGTGCAAAATCGACGCTCTATATATAACCCCGGCGGAAATCCGGGGAGTACGTGATTTGAACACGTGTCTTGAACTCCCAAAGCTCAAAGCCTACCAAGCTAGCCTAACTCCCCGCAATAGTATAGATTGACTTGTCATTATATAAAAGAATAGCTGCAATTACTTCTATTTCTTTTTCTTCTGGCCCGGCATCCTTCCCTTGGGCTTGGGTATCTTAAGCCCTGGAAACATGTCCATGAGTGTGTCAGGGCTTACCTCAAGGTCGAGCTTTATGTTCTGCAGCATTGTGCTGAAGAGATAAGTCTGTGCAGCATCCTTCAGGGCTGCGTTTCCATTGCATGCACCTTCAATCTCATTCTTTGCATCTGCAGAGAGGATTATGCCTGATATCCTCTCGAGATTTGCTGCGCTCTTACGCATGTTCCCGGTTATTCCCGCAGCGTATACGTCAAGATTTGCAGTGTTGACACCGAGTATCAATGCAGCCTTCCTGTCGGCAGTTATCCTTATTGAAGAAAGATGGGCAGCGACTTCCTCGGGCTTGGTGTTCTCTGTTATTGACATCTTCTTTATCGAGACCCAGTCGTGGTATTTTGCCATGAAGGATATGCCTTCTGATGTGAATGGGACTGCGTTAGTCGCCTTAGGTGCGTTTGACTTGCCTGCAAACGCCTTGTCGTTCTTGGACACATAAAACGCTACGCCAAGCGCCTTCATTGCGCTTCTGAGTATGCATGCCTTTGCAAAAGGCTTCAGCTCCTCCCTGCCAGACGTCGCCTTTGATATCTCTGCATCGGTATCCTTGGATCCGAGCTGCTTGTATACGTTAACCAGTTCGGCGTAATCGTTCTTTCGCAGCGGCTTTACAAGCCTTTCTGCATAGGATTCCAGTCCCCCGGTGTCCACCCCGAGCACCTCGAATGCCCTCCTGTCCACATCCTCCCTTACGGCAACCATGTATGCGGCAACATCCCTTGGATTAGTGCGCTCCGTTATGCTTATACTCCGCGCGGTAATCCAGTCCTTGTATCTTGCAAAAAAATCTATGGAGTCGTCGCCAGGTGCCATAGACATCGATGCCTGGTTACTTGTTTAAAGCGTAATATCCTGACGCTTTCTCCCTCACTACTCTCTTTATGACTCCCTTCCTGTCAAGCTCTACTAACACGTTGCTTATCATGCCCTTGGGCCTGTTGCATTTCTTTGCTATGTCATCCGCTGTCTTCTTCTTGTCATCGCTTGTCGCACCCAGATCCTTTATTGCCTGCAATACCAGGCCTTCTATAGGATTCAAATCTACCATATGATCACATTAGCATGAAACTCTACTTCTTTACCCTCTTTTCCTTTCTCTTTGGCCTGAGATACTTGCATCCGCACTTCCTGCACTTCGCCACACCTGTCTTGTTCCTGGATTTGCATCTCCTGCATATAACCATGCGTCCAAGCACCTCGTCTGCCAGCGGAAACTTTCCCATAATGATACCAAAATTTACAGATGAATATATGTACAAAAGGGTTTAAATCCTTAACGTCGTTATAATTATTGCAATTTTTGGATAGGAATGGTCAAAGAACATTTATAACCTTTGCCATTTTTATGTATAGTACCGATAATTTAGTGCTGATGATTTATGGCAAATTCTATTGAACTTACTGTTGCAGACGCCCTGGTAACTGATTCAGGCAGGAGCATTGCAAGGTTAGACTCCAAGTCAAGGGCAGCGTTGGGAATAGGCACAGGCGACGTAATAGAGATAAAGGGCAAATTGAAGGCAACCGCAGCCATTGCATGGCAGGCGCATCCGAGTGACGAAGGACTCGGGTTCATAAGGATAGATGGGTATCTGAGACAGAATCTTGGGGTAGGGATAGGAGATAAGGTATTCGTGTCAACTGCAGTTATAAAGGATGCGGAGAGGGTGGTGATTGCACCTCCTCCGGGGCAGAAACCTCCGCTATCCCCTGATTTCTCCGAGTATGCAAAGAGGAGGCTTGAAGGAAGGCCTCTTGCAAAGGGAGATTCCGTGCCAATACCGATGTTCGGCATAGTGTTCAATTTCATAGTTATACAGGTGCTTCCCCATGGAATAGTGAAGGTTGCGCCAACTACCAATTTCGTGGTCAGGAATGAGCCAGTACCGGAGTCCGCAGTGAAGATAGGGGATGTGCACTACGAGGATATAGGAGGACTTGAGGACGCAAAGCAGAAGATAAGGGAAATGGTAGAATTGCCTATCCGGCATCCGCAGCTGTTTGAAAGGCTGGGAATTGAGCCCCCGAAGGGAGTGCTGTTGTATGGGCCGCCAGGAACAGGAAAGACGCTGCTTGCAAAGGCTGTTGCAAACGAGAGCGATGCGAACTTCATATCAATATCCGGACCGGAGCTTGTTTCCAAGTTCGTCGGGGAGAGTGAGGAGAAGCTAAGGGAGATCTTCAAGTCTGCGAATGAGAAGGCGCCTTCAATAATATTCATGGATGAGATAGATGCAATTGCGCCAAAAAGGGAGGAATCTACGAACGAGGTGGAGAGAAGGATGGTGTCGCAGCTTCTTACTCTCATGGATGGGATGGGCCAGCGAGGCCAGGTCATAGTGCTTGCCGCAACGAACAGGCAGGATGCGATAGACCCTGCACTAAGAAGACCTGGGAGGTTCGACCGTGAGATAGAGATAGGGGTGCCGAGCAGGGGTGCGAGAAAGACAATACTGCAGATACACACGCAGCATATGCCGCTTGCGGATGATGTCAAGATCGACTGGCTTGCAGACATAACGCATGGATACACTGGAGCCGATCTGAATGCGCTTGTCAGGGAGGCTGCAATGTCCACGTTGCGCAAGGTGCTTCCGAAGATCGCAGACAAGCAGTCCATACCGCCCGAGCTGCTTGACACGCTTAAGGTGTCTAAGGATAATTTTGAAGATGCGATGAGGAACATACAGCCAAGTGCGCTTAGGGAGGTGTTCGTTGAGAGGCCGAATGTGCACTGGTCGGACATAGGTGCGCTTGAGAATGTGAAGGACGAGCTGAAGGAGTCCATAGAGCTTCCGCTCAAGAGCCCGGAGTCGTTCCAGAAGATGGGCATAAGGCCGATACGCGGGCTCCTTCTGGTTGGGCCGCCAGGAACAGGAAAGACGCTGCTTGCAAAGGCTGTTGCAACGGAAAGGGAGTCAAACTTCATATCGATAAAAGGGCCGGAGGTGCTGAGCAAGTTTGTTGGAGAGAGCGAGAAGACTGTACGTGAGATATTCAGGAAGGCCAGGCTGGCTGCGCCATGCATAGTGTTTATAGATGAAATCGACGCAATAACCCATGTGCGTGGAGACGGTGCGGATTCGCAGGTTTCCGAGAGGGTTGTTGACACGCTGCTCACCGAGATAGACGGGCTGCAGGAGCTGAAGAATGTTGTGGTTCTTGCCGCAACGAACAGGCCGGAGAACATTGATCCTGCCCTGCTCAGGCCTGGAAGGTTCGACAAGATAATAGAGATTCCTATGCCCAATGAAGATGCAAGGAGGAGAATACTCGAGATCCATACTCGCAACATGCCTCTGGACAAGGATGTCGATGTAGATAATCTTGCAAGGCTGACCGAGGATTATACTGGCGCTGAGCTGGAGAACGTGTGCAGGGAGGCAGGCATGAACGCGATACGGCACAAGAAGGATATAATTACGCTGAACGACTTCAAGCACGCACTAGGAGAAGTAAAGCCGGCCTTCCTGAAGGAGGTAACCGAGAGGATACGGAGATTCAAGGAAGAACCAGATGTGATGTACAGATGATTCAAATTTTACGCTAAGATGATATTATGAAACTGGTATTCTCTGACAAGAAAACAGGAAAGACTGCGCAGGTAGACATCCCTAAGGACAGGGAGTCCGTTCTCATCGGAAAGATGATGGGAGAAACGGTAGAGGGCAGCGTTGGGGGGCTTGACGGATACAAGCTTCGGATAACCGGATTGAGCGACAGCACAGGGGTTATTGCG
>JAMCSX010000004.1 GCA_023379055.1 Candidatus Martarchaeota archaeon
GTGCGAATGCCGACGTCGGACCTTCTGTCGAATCTCAAAAAGTCATGATCGAGGAAAGCAGATCTGTTCTCCCTGAATTCAGATCATCTCTTTGCAGGCTCAGGCTTACTGATGAGAGAACCAGCAATGCTGGTGCGATAGTAGTGCCAGTGCTTACCGGCTTCTTCAATCTCGGCGTCTTAACAACGTGAGCGGGAAATCCCACACTCTTTTCAGAGGGTTCCCTTTAGAGGGTTCCCTTTAGACCAACATAATTGATTTCTCCTCCTAGCACCTGACGCCGCAACAAGTCAGATAATGTTGCGGCGTGATGTATAAACAGGTGCAAACATGGAAATAGCAATAGACCTCGGAAAGTGGAAGAGTTACGTTGTCATGGAAGACAACGGCAAGATTGTAAAAGAAGGATACACGGGGACGACAAAAGAGGAGTTCTTCGCATTCTTCGGACAAGTAAATAATCCGAAGATAATAGTTGAGGCCAGTAGTACTGTAAACAGGATTGCGAATATTTTTGAAGGATATGACCTTACCGTAGCCCATCCTGCAAAAGTCAAACTGATTGCACAGTCGGTAAAGAAGACAGACAAAGTTGATGCGCATACGATAATGGATCTGTACAAAAAGGACTATCTTCCGAAGTCTTATCTGCCGTCAAAGGAGATAAGGGATATGAGAGACATCTGCAGAGAGAGGTCTTTTCTGGTAGGGCAGAGAACCGCAATCAAGAACAAGATACGTTACCAGTCATATTGCCTCGGAATAGAGTTCAAAACATGGACAAAAAGAAACATAAAAATGCTGAAGGAAGAACCAAAACTGAGGCTCCTGATGACACAACTTGAGTCTACTACTCATACAATAACCTAATATGAACGTATGATAAAAGACGCGGCAGTAGAAGACGCCAATGCAAGACTGATAGACACAATACCTGGAATCGGAAAAGTAAGTGCATTGATCATTGCATCTGAAATAGGAGATGTAAATCGTTTCCCATCAGAGGAAAACATCTTCGCATACACGGGATTGGTGCCAAGAATATACCAGTCTGGCAATAAGGAATGGAAGGGCCACATTACAAAAGGCAATGGCTTCCTGAAGTGGACGTTGGTAGAATGTGTAGGGATACACATAATGAACTCTACAGATTCGCCTATAACTGCAGCCTATGAACGCATACGAGAAAGAAGAGGAAACAAAAAGGCAAAGATTGCAGCTGCAAGACATATGCTGCGGGCAATCTATTATATGCTCAAACGGAATCAGAATTTTGATTCCTATTTGGGAGGCAGGAGGATGCGTTGATCCCACCGTGTTGCGATGCAACGTGCTTTAGACTAACGCCCTCCTGCCCTAATGAAAGTCAGAATATCGCACTGCGATGAATAGTAGAGCATTATGAAAGTATTAAAAGATGAATGGTGATAAATGATTAACCGAGAACATTATTCTGGCCACGCGGCTCTTGCCGCTAGGTCGGAGGAATTAACATAGTAGCCGGTGTTGAGAAGCTGTTAAAGCAGTAATCATGTCCCGGATCCGGGTCAAGGTGCTTCATATTTTTGTCGTCGTGCGTATGTTGTTGTATTAAAGGACTAGAAGTGACTTATGTCCCAATCCTCCCATTCATAGAAAGGTTTAAATATCACATGAATTAATCGATATATTGTGTTGTTAGTGGCTAGCAAAGTTGCAAATCTGAATTGCATGAAGTTCATGTCATCATTGCTAGTCCCAAATATGTGGGTAACATCGATATATTTCCCCATATTGGTTGCATAAGAGCACGACACATATATCTTTTTTTAAAAAGGTGCTCTGGATGCAACAAAACTATACTATTAGGAACAAGAACTTAGGCTTAAGGCTCACTGATAAGGAGCTTATGGTCCTATACGAGATTGGGCTCGACTTAATCCCTACTGCCACGGACCTTGTTGAGAATATATCCATAAAGCATATGATATCCCAGAGTGGGGTGTGGTATACACTGAAAAAGCTGAAGGCCTACGGACTAATAGACTTTGCAGAGAAAGGAGAGGTACACAGGCCCCTTACCCTCTCAGAACTTGGTACGCATGTAATCAGGAGCAGGATAGTGGATGTAGAGAACAGGCAGTACCATTATATTATCGGAGTTAAGCCTATTCAAGCAACGGTGTAAGGATGTCGCTACAAAAAACAAGAGAAATCTCAGCAGGAAATCGGTATTCCTTCCTGAGAAAGGCCGAAAAAGATTCAACCCCACGCGATTCCGTTATGCTGGCTCACTGGACGGACGGCACGCCAACCATGATATGGATTTGGTTAGACAATAGATTTTTAAGCTTAGCTTGTTGGATTTAAATTATTAAAAATGGTAGAAATATGGAGAACAAACCAATCCCGCTTGTTACCAGAAGCGACCACGAATCCCTTAAGCTACATCGAAGGGGCGAGGCCAGTCCGGTATCTGTAAGTTATCCTCAGATAGGTCATACACTCCTTGATTTTGGCAATGTGGGGGGCCTTGACAAGCAGGTAAAGGAACTTATAAAGCGCGTCTGCATACCCGCCGAGCATAGGACATTATTTGAACAAAAAGGACCTGAAAATTCCCACGGAATATTGATCCATGGCCCACAGGGAACAGGGAAGACTCTTTTGGCTAAAACGTTCATGTCTGAAGTCAACAAAAATTATAAGGATAATGATATCGGGTATGTTGACTGTGGTAATCTACATGGCGCTTCAGATCTGCAAGAAATCCTATTGGTTATCCTAAATAATATAAAAACGCCGAGTCAAACTAAATATTCGGCATTAATCATAGACAACCTAGATGTATTATCTTTTCATGACACTTTCCCTGCCCATATGGGTATACTAATCAGGCTACTAATGGAAAACAATGTCACGATAATCGGAATAGCCAAGGATAAAGATCGCATTGGCAGTAACTTATTTGAATATGAGATTGAAACGGAGATTCCGGATAAGCGGGCAAGGCTGGAAATACTCAAAATACTTACAAAGAATATGGATATTGATCCCAGACTGGATCTACAGGAGGTTGCAAATATGACCGAAGGATACACTGGTAGAGATTTAAAGCTGCTTCTGGGCGAAGCTACGCTCATATCAGTAGATGGCGCATTGAACAGGGCATTGTCAGTATCTGGCGGAACATACAGCATTAATGATATCGCGCTGGATAATATCAGGGGCAGGCCGCAGTACAGGATTAATCAGGTGCACATACTGGCGGCATTAGCAAGGGTCAAACCAAGCGTACTGAAAGGTTCGGAAGTCTGCATACCTGATATCAGATGGAAGTCAGTAGGCGGGCTTGAAAAAGTGATAGCCGAGCTGAAGGAGGCTGTTGAGCTTCCCCTCAAAAACCCTGGCGCATTCAAGAAGTTTGGGATACGCCCAGTCCGGGGCATCATACTTTATGGCCCTCCGGGAAACGGCAAAACCCTCCTTGCGAAGGCAGTTGCAAACGAGAGCAACGCAAATTTCATCTCAGTAAAGGCGACTGAGCTATTCAATAAGTATGTCGGTGAGAGCGAAGCGCTCACAAGGCAGCTGTTCAAGAAGGCAAGGGCCGCCGCACCCAGCATAGTATTCATAGACGAGATAGACGGATTGGGAAAGTCAAGAACCGGAAACATGCTGGACTCAGGAGTGAGGGAAAGCGTGCTTAACACGCTGCTGATGGAACTTGACGGCGTCGAAGAGCTTAATGGCGTGGTAGTTATTGGAGCAACCAACAGGCCTGACCTGCTTGACGGCGCATTGCTGAGGCCAGGAAGATTCGATAACCTTATTGAGATACCTCTGCCAAATGAAGCAGGGAGGCTGGAAATATTCAAGGTGCACACGTCAGGCATGCCGCTTGATCAGGATGTCAAATTTGTCCAGCTCGCAAAGGCAGCAGAAGGATATAGTGGTGCTGAGATAGAGAATGTATGCAGGGAGGCCGGCATGAATGCCATAAGGCACAAGGAAAAGTCTGTCCACGCAGAGGATTTTGCATATGCATTAGGTAAGATAAAACCTATGGTGAATGAGAATATAAAAGAATACAGGATGCTCAGACGGGATGAAAGGAAGCCAATCGGATTCAGCCCTAATCATACTTCCAAATAACGAATTATCGTCGAAATCCATATACTTGGGATTAAGTCGTATTTTTATGAGAAATTGCCAAGTCGCTAAGAGTCAAACACACAGCAAAGCTTAAATAACATTAGCAAAATATAATTGTGATTGCTTTAACGGTGTTATGATGCAGGTTTATGTTGAAAAGCCAAAATGCACGGGATGTTCTCATTGCTTTGATGTCTGCCCTGTAGCAGTATTCGAGATGAAGGATAGGGACTCCCCCGACGTGAATAATGATTCTGCCCCAGAGGAAGCAAAATGGAAAGGGCAGCATACCCCAGAGATAACTGCAAAATGGTCCAATGTACAAGATGGACACAAGCATTTTGCGGAAAAGCACGAGGGAGGGAGTGGAGGCATATCAGTGGCTGTTAACGGCCCCTCATGCATACTCTGCCAGGCCTGTCTTGTAGAGTGCGAGGGTGAGTGCATAGTAATAACCGACGACACCAACAACGTATATCATTCGATATACAAGTAGCTACCTCTTTATGGTGACTTCATGATCACGAAGTCCACCACTATCTCTATATCTTTTGGTGAGTATGGCCTTACTATCCTCTTGAAGATTACCTTAAATTTCCTCCCATGCGACTTGAAGAAGTTCCTTAATCTGCCTATGTGCTCCTTGAATGCCGTGTCCTTCCTGCCAAAAGCGTAGTAGTGCACTATGCACCTTCTTTTCGCTACCTTAAGCACTGAATCTAAAAATTCGAAAGAATCCTTTGGAAGCGGCATGATTATGCGGTCTGCAAAATGCCTATATGACTTGGATACCTCCTTCACATCTCCAAGAACAGCATCCACATTCTTTGTTTTGTTAAGCCCTATATTCCTAATCATGTATCTGTATGCTTGCTTGTTCAGTTCCACTGCAACTACTTCGGCGTCTTTATGGCATTTTGCAATCTCTATTGCAAATGGTCCAACACCAGCAAACATTACCATTACCTTCTCTCCTTTCCCAACAATTCCGTTTATCCTACCTCTTTCATATGCAAGTCTCGGAGAGAAGAATGATTTTCTTACGTCTATATTGAATACCGCCCCATTTTCCCTGTAAATAGTATCGTATTTTCTCTTTCCCCAAACGTATTCGTACTTTCTTATTCTATACCTTCCGCTTACCGGGCCCGTTTTCCTTATAACAGTCTTCACATTCTTGTTTATCGACGCAACAGCCCTAGCGACTTTCAACGCATTTTTTCTGTTTTTTGACTCTATGGTGGCTATGTCACCAATTATATCATACCCCTTTATCGCATTGCCGTATTCTTCGCCAAGCTGTTCCATGAGCTTCTCCCTGTATGTCGGTTTGCGAGGAATTTCCTTCGAATTCCTATTAACTATTCCTGCATTGTGTCTGCTTAGAAAGGCGCGTAACCCCGCGTCCGTGCCGCTTATGGGAAAGTATATAAATTCGTCAGCACTAATTATCCTATAATTATTGACCATTAGTTTGTGCCTTGCAAGGTATTTTCTTACCTTCTCGGCATTGGACCTCAGTGTCTTGACGCAACGCATAAGATGATATGTGCATATAACAATAAAAAGTGATTAATTGTACTTCATAGTAAGAGTAACTGCAAGCCAGGAGAAGATAACCTCAGACATACTGCAGAACAAGGTATCGAGGGGAGGCCAGGACATATATTCTATAATAATGCCGCATGGCATGCGTGGATATATAATAGTGGAAGCAGCAAGCGAGATTGCATGCAGAGACCTCATATTAAACGAGCCCCATGTTAAGGGAATGCTTCCAAAGTCGCTTGAGGAGACCGAGCTTGACAAGCTTCTCGCAGCCAAGCAGACCGCACAGGAAATAAACATAAATGATGTAATAGAGTTCTTTGCGGGTCCATTCAAGGGGTATAAGGCAAAGGTTATAAAAGCAGACTCGTCAAAGGATGAGATAACCGTTGAACTTATGGATGTTGCAGTGCCAATACCTGTAACAACTAAGGCAAGCAAGGCAAGGATAATACAAAAAGCAAACCAAGGATAATATTATGACTGAGATAGTAGTTAACGGTCTTATAGAGGGTGGAAAGGCGACTTCAGGTCCGCCATTCGGGCCTGCACTTGGACCGCTCGGAGTAAATACGGCAGCCATAGTGAATGAAATAAACGAAAAGACAAAGGCATTCTCAGGTATAAAGATACCCGTAAAGGTAACTGTAATAAAGGAGACGAAAGTGTTCAAGGTTGAGGTAGGCTCTCCAACCACTAGTGCGCTGATACTGAAGGAGTTAGGGCTTCAGAAGGGGGGGAAGGTGAAGGAAGAGATTGCAGGAAACATAACGCTTGAGCAGGTAAAGAAGATTGCACAGGCAAAGGAGGCATCAATATACGGGAACTCGCTGGCTTCGAGGGTGAAGCAGGTCCTTGGCACGTGCAAAAGCATGAATATAACCTGCGATGGCGCAAGCGCAACTGAGGCAATAGCAAAGATAAATGGCGGCGAAGTCAAAGTATAACGTGCGCTTCATGCACAGCAAAATAACCTTTCCTGAACTATACTCCTGCCTGAGAAACAGATTCGGCTTTTTAGACTGGTGGCCTGGCGATACTCCAGATGAGATAATAATAGGCGCAATACTGACGCAGAACGCTTCCTGGAAAAACGTAGAAAAGGCGATATCTAATCTTAAAGATGCAGGATGCCTGAGCCTTTCCAGTATAAAAAAGATTAATACAAAGATGCTTGAGGCGTACATACGGCCATCGGGATTCTTCAGGCAGAAGTCAAGAAGGCTGAAGATATTTGCAAACTACGTCCTCTCTAATTACGATTCATTGGATGTGATGTTCATGAAACCTGTATCTGCGCTGAGATCAGAGCTTCTGTGCCTTCATGGGATAGGGAGGGAGACTGCAGATTCTATAATACTCTATGCTGCAGAGAAGCCTGTCTTTGTCATAGATGCATACACAAAAAGGATAACATGCAGGATTTACGATAATAAGAAAGAGCCGGAGTATGATGAATTGCAGCGCATTATCTCATCAGGCATAAAGAGGAATCTAGGGCTTTACCAGGATTTTCATGCCCAGTTCGTTGAGCTTGGAAAGAACTACTGCAGAACAGAACCTTTATGTAGTAAATGTCCAGTAAGAAAATATTGCCTTTTCGGTGCAAGATCTGACAAATCAAAGTGAATCAATGGACTTTAAGGATTATGTAAGCAGGAATAAGGACGGCATATACTCAAAGATAATGGAGTATCTGCCAGTCAAGGATCCTAAGGATCATTATCGTATAGTCCGTGAGTATAGCGAAAGGAGGGGCAATTACAGGAGGCCCGGATTGCTGATGCTGTGCGGCGAGCTATTCGGATCTTCTGCGCAAGATCTTATCCTTCCTGCAGCGGCAATGCAGCTGTCAGAAGATTGGATACTCATACACGATGACGTTGAAGATAATTCCGAACTTAGGCGTGGCAAGCCCGCGCTCCACAGGATATATGGAAATGAGATTGCAATAAATGCAGGAGACGCTGTGCACATAGCCATGTGGAAAATGCTAAAAGATTACATGGTGCAGTCCAGGCAAGGAAGCAAGCTCTTTGACAAATTTTACAACATGCTCGAGTATACTGTGGCCGGGCAGTACATAGAGACAAATTTCGTCTTCAACACAAGAAGCATGAAGTCGGCAACAGAGGACCTTTATCTGAGAATAATAGACAGCAAGACCTGCTATTATAGCGTATACGGTCCAATGCAGCTTGGCGCAATAGCTGCTGGCCAGGGGAACGACATTCTGGGCCTCTTAAAAAAGATAGGTGAGCCTGCAGGCAAGGCATTCCAAATAATCGATGATGTACTTGATATGACGGCAGATGAAAAGGAGTTCGGCAAGAAGAGATATGGCGACCTTTATGAGGGCAAGCTCACACTCATAATGCTGCAAACATACAAGAATGCAACCGAGAGAGAGAAAGTTCTGATAGACAGCATATATGGGAAGAGAAGAGAAGAGAAGACACTGCAGGATATAAATACGCTTGTGGAACTTGTAGATAAATATGGCTGTATAGATTATGCAAGGTCTGTAGCTGAAAAACACGGTATCGCAGCGATGAACGAGATAAAGAAATCTGAAAAAGTGCTTCCTTCAAATGAATATGTCCAGACCCTTCTATCTGCAATAGAAGAACTGTATACTAGAGAAAAATAATGCCAAACAGCAATATGCATTTCCACCCATAAGGGCAGTATTTCATATCGTGAGCCGTCTTAGCTTCCGAGTTCGGAATGAGTTCGGGCGTTTCCCAGCTCCTATGGCCGTTTGACATATTTATATGCAACTATGTCTTTAAAAATCTTCCATTGGCGTTCTGCAGAACGTGCAGCGCCGTCCACATCCTCGTTGACGTGTATGGACAGTGCCTTAAATATGAATGGGAGCCTATTCGCCGCACTCTCGATTAATCTGTTTACTGCGGCCGGGCCGTGACCCTGGTCTTTAGCTGTCCTGAGCAGGACCAGCACATTTGGGCATTCATGTTGAAGCACCGCAGCCACCTTCCTCGCATGCATTGGATCTACGCGTGTATCATTGTCCTAAGACATGAACATTATGGACGTATATTCCTTTCCGGGAATTACATTCACAATTCACCTCCCCCAAACTTGTGGAATTTCATCATATTCAATACTGGACATTCACATACCACCGCGCTGAATAACTCCGGCCTCTGCAGCATTACTGATGCTACGAGAAGACCGCCATTGCTTCTTCCGTTTATTTTTGTATCTCTTCGCAGGGCGTACCTTAGCCTTCCACACTACACGCACTGCATTATATCGCAAGGTTTAAATATATATTTAAGTAAATATATATTTACTTAAGTAAAAGGTGGTTTAATGGGAAATATAGAACAAATACACGCATGGAAGTTCCTTATTGTAATGTGCACGGCATTGATACTATTCCAGAAAGTAAATGCGCAAGGGTTTGCATCATTTGACATAATATCCACTCTAAATTATGTACAGGCGCTGCTTACGCATATAGGTCCAATCCTTAGCGCTATTTTATTTATTGTGGCCGGGATATTCTATGCAATAGGTCAATTATTTCCGTCTCACCAGCGTGCAAGTTTCCACACTACCTCCGGAGACTTAATAATGGGTGCAATAATAGTTGCCGTACTTTCTGTGGCTGCAAACAGTTTTGCACTTGCATCAACACATCTTCTATCTAATGTCACAAATATAACGTGATAAAATGCCTGCCTTTTCTGCGTATGATTTTAGTATAGTGATTGCAGTTCTTTCCATAATGATAGCAATAGGCGGCATTGCACTTGGGCTAGGATATGCAATGAACAGCAAGCCCCTGAAGGAATTTGGGAAGGATGAAATATACCAATCCCTCATAAACGGAGTGATGGTTGGTGGGCTTATTGCGCTTTTCATGCCCTCAGGCATAATAACAACTACTGTCAATTCTATAGCTTCGCCTTCAGTATCTGCACAATGCCCCTCGTACCTTGCACAGAATGCTGCAATATGTTTTTCCTATGCATACTTGTCTGGTGCAGGATATACCTTTAATGGTGTATACCATAGCTCAGTGCTTTCCCTATCAACGATGCTAATGGCTGCACTATTTGCCCTAAACACTGTATTGGGACTTCTCGCCTCAGTAAAAATGTCAATACTACTCATTACGTTCTCGCCATCAGCAATACTTGCCCCAATACTAAATCAAATACAATTCTTCATAAAGGCGCTTACAACCGCGTCGCTAAGCGCGTATGTTCAATCTTCGATACTATCCGCAATTGCGGTAAGTTCGCTCTCAATACTACTCCCGCTCGGCATCATGCTGCGTACATTCTATCCCTCCCGCAAACTTGGCGGGTTCATGATAGCAACAGTAATTGGACTTTACGTCGTATTTCCACTTACGTACATAATGGATGCGAACATACTCAATTCCTACTCAACAAGCATAAGCAATGCCTCTATAGTAAATATGACCAACCAGGCAACAAGCCTCAACGGATATGTGTCTGGCATCTCCGTATCAGACGCAAACGGGTCTTTTCTATCAAAGATATCAGATGCATTGAAGTCATTGGCAGCGGATTTTTCGTCCCTTGCAAACCAGCTCATGGAAGATGTGGCATATTTCATAATGGCAGCATTCATACTTCCAGCCTTTAGCATAGTACTTACGTCAATATCAATTAAGGAGTTTTCAGGCATATTGGGATCAGAGATAAACTTCAATATCTTCGATGCGGTGTAGTTCATGTACGAAGAAGACAACAAAAAACGTCACGAGTTCTATCTAGTATATGGGCTATCTGCGACAATACTCATTGCGAGTTTTGTCATGTACTCGCCATTTGCACTAATACTCTCTGCAGTAGTGTTACTACTTGCAGTAATAATGCTGCATTCTGGTCACATCATAAACAACCTTCTTATTAAAAGATCCCATATAATAGAGATCTCTGGAAATTACCGGCTTGGTAGAAACATAAATTCAATATCACGGAGATACGGAAACTCCTACAGGTCAATCTCAATGGCCCTCCTAAAACCACGAGCCACACAGGCGAATCCCGCAGTATTCAAGGAGCTTCTTGAAGGCCTAAATGAGCATTTTGAGTTTTCCATAGAGCTTGAAGAGATCGACAAAGGCAAAATAATAGAGGGACTTCGCACTAAGCTCAGGATGAAGGAGATCGCGCTTACCCGATCAGACCAGAAATCATACGACAAACTCAATGCCATAAAGCGCCAGATAGATCTAATAAATGGGGAAATGGCAAACCTTGCCTTTGGAAAGTCATTTCAATTTGATATAAAAATAAAGTCAATATGTATCGCAGACGACCAATCTGAAGCAGAATTCTGTTCATCGAAGGATATAGAGGCACTTGCAAATAAATTTTCTGCGGCTCTTGGCACCGATTTCCAGATACTTAGCGGAGAAAAACTACTTACATATTCTGGCGTTTGAATGACTATGCTAACTTCAAATGAAATATCACGGTTCATGTGCATGCCTTTTGTGCAAGAACCCGACAATGATGACGTTCTTAACCTACATGAAACTGGCGTATTTATAGGCAATTCACAAAAGTTCAATATGCCGGTATTTATAAATCCTGAGAATACCCTAAACCCTCATATGCTTATCTGTGGAATGACCGGCGGCGGAAAGACCTTCCTTGCCCGCAGCATAGTCGCGAGATTACACGTGTTTTTAGGTGCCAATATAATAGTAGTGGACTTTACCGGCGAGTATGCACAAGTGATGTCAAATCTATCAACATGTCCCACCAACAACATTTCAGGAATGTTCGGCGAATCAATAGGTATATTCTATTCCGATCTTCATGGGCTTAAAGAGAGACAGAAGATAATGGCTGCATCAAATATGCTGGATGAGATTGCAGATCTTATGAGATCTAGGGAATATGGCTTTAAAAGGCGCTTATTCATTCTTTTAGACGAAGCCTGGAAGCTTGTAGAAAATAATAAGGGATTGGAAGCCATAATAAGGGAAGGAAGAAAATATGGCATAGGCCTAATAACATCGTCTCAGCTTCTGCACGATACAAATTCTAATATCCTATCAAACATGGCGACGTTGTTCATATTTAAGACTACCAGCAAATCAAGTCTTGAGAGGCTTGCAAAAAGCTACAATCTCTCTGATAAAGAACTTCTTAGCATACAAAACCTGGATCTTGGTGGATGTTTTCTCATCCAGCTGAACAAATCTGGATCAAGGTCTGCATTTCAAATAAGAAAAGTCATCGGGATCAACGAATCTGAACTGTTTGGTATTAAATCTGGTGCAAATATGGAGATAAAGATTGAAAAGGAAAGGCTCTATGCGATAATAGAGTCGCTATGTGGTATACAAAAGCTTGAAATTATTGAAAAGCTCTCCGAAAGCAAATCTGTAGACCTTACTAAGCTAATCAGCCTGATGATTATGTACGGGGCAGAACGTGCGGCAGTGCTAAAAGAGATTAAAAAGATGGGATTTACGGATCATGACATAGCCGATTCATTCTCAATTGCTCTTAATGTGATAGACAATGCAAAACAAGAAGACAGATAGGGGTGGATACCTTTCAAGTATAATATCATTATGCGCCGAACAACGTACCAGCGTCGCAAAGGCAATGGCTACCCTTTCATGCTATCCAAACATCAAGAAGGTATCGGAAGGTAGCACGCCATCCTACCTGGTCAATATTGATGGAGTTTATGATAGATTTTATATTGTGAAGATATGCAAAGACAGGATAGTTGTTACACTTAACTCTAGATCTTCCCCATTATACTTCATCAAAGAACATATCTTACGTTCTCTAAGCATCATAATGGTACTTTCTGATGACTATAAGGTAGA
Organism: Candidatus Martarchaeota archaeon; assembly: GCA_023379055.1. Lineage (GTDB taxonomy): Archaea > Micrarchaeota > Micrarchaeia > Micrarchaeales > CABMGC01 > JAJZNA01. The sequence goes on from JAMCSX010000004.1 coordinate 12,542, forward strand.
TATGAGTGGACTTATCCCATATGTTGTAGAGGCACTTAACAGAGAGCTTGTTCCAGTGATCTCGAAGCAAGAATGTGACCCTGTTGCAGCTACACATGACACTATATTATCAAAGAGGATTGTAAGTCTATTGAATGAGCGTAGTGAGCTAAACCAAAAAGTAGCAAAATCCAACGCGCTTTCCACATCGCTCATATCAAAATTCATACTCCAAAAATATGCATCTGGGTATGACATTAGAAGGATCGCCTCAGAACTAAACGTCAATAAAGATTCTGTATCCGAATCCTTGCATTATCTTGAAAAAATGGGATATCGCATGCTATTGGGAAAGGAAGGCACATTTGAGATGGTCAAAATATGAACGGCATACTGTCTTTAATTATGAATAGCTGGCAGATACTGTTTGGTGCCGCTTTCCTAATTGTGCTAAAAACAATAAGAGGCAGAAAGCACTATGTATCTATACATTATGAAGAACCTGCTGCCATTGATATGGCCGATGTGGGTGCCTGCGATCCGAATGCGCACACGGATCCGATAAAAGACATTCTGCTTATTGCCGGAGTTAATCCGGAAAGTCAGTCAATCTTCAATAATGCATGTTCAAAGCTTGGCATAATATCTAACTCAAATATACAGTCATTAAAAATGCTGTTGATAAGGCACAGGTATGTTAAGTTAAGGGTATTCCGCGGCAACATTAATCAGATGTCAAGATTCATGCACACACCCTGCTTTACATCTGGCATGCTGCTTGCATTTATGCTCGACAAGAACCTTGAGGTGATTCAATAACCCTTGAAGCGCTTTTCTTAACAAACATGATGCTATTCGGCATAGTGTTCAGCGCAGCAATAGACACAATAATTCTATTCAGTATATTCAATGGCAAGATAAGTCATGAAAACATGAGGAAACTGTCCATGCCCCTTGCTCTGTTTCTGCTAATACTCCTAATGTACAAGGCTGTTGCATGGACTATATAAAGAATGTACTTGATTTTGACCGCAAGACCACATCCAGCGAAGCGCTTTTGGTTATGCCAAACATATTCCTGACCATACTTCTTATTTTATATCTATCCGGGCTATCAAAATCCTTTGTCAAAGCCCTGTTCATCCTGACAACAATAATTTTTCTATATCTATTGTATGCCTGCAGGTTATCAACCCGTTCTCGGCATTATGCAATGTTATCATTCATTAATCTGGTAATCGCCGGAACCTTAATACTGTAGGCGAATTGTATGAAGCTATACTATTTCAATATAAATGCCGTATCCGATAGCCTAGACAGAAAGCTATTTCTGGACTATCTTCTTAACAGCGAGTTCATGATGCTCCATGACTTTGGACTAGGTACCACCTCAATAATCTCAGAGTCACCTGAAAAGGTAGCACAGTTGAACGTGTCTGGCATGGGCATAGACGTTGAGGAAATTAATAGCATAGGCGATACCTCCGGTCGGTTTATGCGCGTTCCTATTGCAATGTTCCAGAATAAAAACTACAAGATAGCGGAAAGAAGATATATCGACGATATGTATGGCGTGTTTATGGGATCAGACGTAAAGATGTTCTCATCATTTACGCATCCAAGGAGCAGAAGCATAACCGAGCTTAAGGATAATATCGAAGACAAGATAAGCAGGATAGAAGTCAGGTATTCCCACAGCACGGGCGAAGCAGCCATACGCCAAACCAGCTCAGCATCTAATGACTCTTATTATGGCTCCTACGAAAAACGGCTCCTATCATTATTTCTTGACAACCTCAACGATGCTCTTATCAATAGGGGGCTTGCCTACAATACATCATTCATGATCAGACCTGATAACTACGAGGTTATAAACTATCTAAAGTCAATTGCCGTGGTGCTTGAACAGGAGACCATAACTGTAAAAAGTATAGAAGACCTATATGACCATGCAAAAAAAGCAGATTCAATACCGCTATCCTATGCGAATGCGTCCAAGGCAATAGGCATCTCAAACAGAATAAGGAGGGTAATAAACACCAGTTCGGTGGCTAAGACAATGTCAGGAGACATAGAACTTGGGAGATACATTTCTCCAGGCATATCTACAGGTTTGCAGAAGGCAGAGATAAACTCAAAAGTGCTGAATCTTGGGACCCTAATTACCGGGCTACCCGGAACAGGAAAGACCAACGCAAGCAAACTTATAGTGGGCCAAGCCCTAAGGAGAAAGGCATATGCAGTAATAATATCACCAACAGGCGAGTGGGACGAATTTGGACATAGTAACTCACTTAATGTAGTAAATCTTGGGAAGCCGCAGATAAATATAAATTTTTTCAAGTGTGAATCTAATAATATCTCAAAATTCTATGAAAACCTCGCAATGCTGATCTCTGCAGGCTCGAATTCCGGACCTTACCAGAACTCGATGCACAACTGCCTTCTCTCTGCTTTCTCAAAAATATACGCAAAGACAAATAATCCAGAGCCTGAAGAGGCATATGCCGAGATCGAAGATTCTGTAATAGAGCAGCACGCCAAGAGGACTGGTGCAGGAGTCAAATACACCAAGCATGGGGAGAATATCAGGGCAAGCCTTGAGGGATTAAGGCAAGTGCTCATGAAGCCGCAATTCGCATACTCGGATAGCACCAGCTTCAAGGAACTTGTAAAAAGCGGCGTAGTTTTTGATCTCTCAGAGTTAAGCAACAACATAAAGCCATTAATCTATGCACTTATCCTTAATCAGGTATACAACATATCTGAGGAATTCGACATATATGGGGACAATGAGACAAGGCTCATAATCTGCCTTGAAGAGGCCCAGCTCGTATTTAATGAAGACAACGAATCTAGTGCTACTCTGGATCTGCGGGATAGGATACAGAACTTCAGGAAGAATGGAGTTGCGCTTTTAATGATAACTCACAACATAAATGATATAAGCCCAAACATCAGGAGGCTGTGCCAGAACAAGCTCTATTTCAGGCAAAGTGCAGATGTTGCAAAATATGCTGCCAATGATTTAATATTCAATGAGGCAGATTACGACAAAATAGTGGAATTAATGAAGACACTTGGGCATAGGGAGTGTGCAGTGAATGTGGTTGAGATGTCAAGCCACGGAAAGAACATACCCAACTCATCCTTTGTCAGAATAATGGACTACCGAGAGAATACTTATGGCGCAAGCGATGAGCATATTCCACCAGAGTCAAACACTGCAATAAGGATAGTATCTGGCAGTCCAGATTCAAGTTTCCGGTATGAGATCCATTATTTAGGTGAACGCATACGTTCTGGAATGTCTGGACAGCATGTGTCCATTGAAAAAGGTCTCCTGCCAAATAAAAAATACAGGCTCTTAGTGCTTGGTGACAAAAAGAAGGAGAACAGAGAATTCCAGATCATCGGAGGTACGGATTGCGAGATAATAATGCAATCTGAGCATAAAACTACTTAGGTAGGACTGCCAAAAGGATTGATTACTATGGTAACAGTCAATAAAATACCAAATAACTAGGATATATAAGTACGGCGATAACCTGGCTTTGTTCCTGGATAGAATGACTGACAACCAATGGCCGGAAACTCCATCTATGTAAAAAACGCCGTTACTATTACCTCTTAACATTTACATTTCTATAATCAACCTGCCAACGGTAAAAGTTTTTGAATCTGGTAAATGCACGGTATGGGATCAAGTTTATCAATCAAAAAATACCATTGGAAGCCAATGACCTTCAGTCATTGGAGGATGTCACATTAGGCAGTAATAAACTGGTGGAGAAACAGGCATAAGGATAACTAAAAAGATATATAAAGATTGGAATATCATAATACTAAAGTGGTAAGCAGTGTCCCAGCAGGAATCCGAGACCAAACCAAAAAGCGATACTCCGAATCCTAAGGCAAAGGAGCTGTACAAACAAGCAGGAGTGCTTTTTGAAGAGAACAAATTCGAGGATGCTATAGCCACATACGGCCAGGCAATATCTGAGGACCCAAATTATTCCAGTGCATACTTCAACAGGGCGCTTGCGTATGCAATAATAAACAAATACAGCGAGGCAACGCGGGATGCAGAGAAAGTACTTGACATAGAGCCTGATAGCTATGATGCCCCCTATGTAATGGGCATAATCGCGGAATACCAAAACGATTTTCAGGGAGCTAAGGAGTGGTATGATAAGGCACTATCCCGGAATCCTAAATATGAACAGGCACGTGGAAGGCTAGAGGCACTCAAAGCAAAGATGAACAAGCATCCGGAGATACCCATATCAAAAGGTGCCAAGAAATCTGAAGATGAAACTGTAGTTGAAGAAGGCCAGATTAAGAAGGTCAAGTTCTTCAAGTCCAGCATAACGTTCAGCGACGTGGTGGGCATGGACAAACAGAAGAAGGTGATCCATGACAACATAGTCCTTGCCATAACTAAGCCTGACCTTCTGAGGGCGTATGGCAAGAAGCTTGGTCTCGGCGTGATATTCTATGGCCCGCCAGGTAATGGAAAAACTTATTTGGTCAACGCTATCGCCGGCGAAACCAAGTCCAATGTGATAATCGCGCAAATAAACCAGATAGTGGATATGTATGCCGGAAATACAGAAAAGAACATGCATGCCATATTCCAGCAGGCCAGGGAAGCTGCGCCATGTATAGTCTTCTTCGATGAACTCGACGCCCTGGGAGTCAAAAGGGGCGGCGACGGCGGAGGCGGCGGAGAAGGACAGAGTTTTATGAGGATGGCAGTAAATCAGTTCCTGCAGGAGATGGATGGGGTTGAAAAGAATCCGGAAGGCCTGTTTGTTATAGGTGCTACCAATGCGCCGTGGGACATTGACCCTGCCCTCAAGAGGTCAAAGAGGTTCGGCGAGACAGTATACATGCCTCCACCGGATTATAAGACGCGGAAAGGTGCATTCAAGTATCATACAAGAAAGATGCCGATATCCCACGTAAACTTTGATAGACTAGCCAGGTCGACTATGGGATTTTCATCTGCAGATATAGAGGAGATATGCGATAAGGCAGCACTTATACCTGCAGTAGAGGAAGACAGGACGGGAAAGAGGAGGAAGATAACAATGAACGACTTTCTTAAGATGATAAAAACCCATGGCAATACTCTTGACGAATGGTATGGGATGGTGAAAAAAGATATAATAAGCAAAACGGAAACACAGATAGTAGATGGAAAGAAGCAAGTCATAGTAAAGGAAGGAAAGCTTGGTCCGGAAGAGAAGCAGAAATACAAAGCCCTTGTGAAGGATGTGAAGAGAAATTCAAACGCATTTTACATATTCATCAAGAAATTGGTAAGGTCTTTTTCGCTATATGTCATCTAAAGAGAAAAACTAACAGTCGTTACCTTACTATAACAAACATACGTGAAAGCTTTAAATTAGTTGACTATCATAATCTCTTCTTGTTATTCGGGCGACCGCGAATAACTAACTCCATGGGATGTTGCATTGACTACACTGGCTAGAGACACATCGCAGCAATCGGTTTCAGAATCAGATAATCCTTCAATAAACTTTCTGAAGGGAATGGTTAGGCAGCAGTGGGTCAGCAAGCTCGAAAACATCATAAGCGACAAGCAAACCGGCAAGCAGATGGTCGCATACATGGAGGCACACATATCAAACATGGGTGGAATTATAGACCCGCTTGACTATGAGGTATTCTGCATACCGCAAATAATTTCGCATTCGAGACACATGACAAAAGGTGAGTTGTATAAATATCTGTGCGTTTTGGAATCTGTTGCAGTTGGATATTCATCTATACACGGAAAGAATACTGCATGCCTTCTCATGATAGGGCTTACTGCAAAAGCAAAAAACCTTGGATGTGCGGAAAAATATTACCAAAACGTTTCAGATAATATGGGATCAAAAATTACTGTATGCAATGGCTTGATAGAGAAGAGGCAAGCCAGAATAATGCGGCTTTCAGGCATGGCGGATAGGTATAGCAAAGGCATATTCAGGATATTCAGAAGGAGAAAAATCGCTACAATAATGAGAAAGATAGATAAGAACAGAAAGGTTGCTGAGTCATTAAATAAGAGGATGTGTTCAATAAGTAACACATATAGGAGCATGAAGCTTAGGGCAGGTGCCCAGTAAATAATCTACACTATTCCTGCCGTATATCTTGATTCATTGGCCTAGATCCGACTGGTAAAAGTCAAGATGGGGATTCTAGGCTTGGTCACTTGGTTAGTTCGAAGCAACGAAGCCAAGTAGACAACGGAATCTGATTGGACATAAGTCTTTAATCTCCTTAGTTACTATCTATGGAAAAACAAGGCCGCGCTCAGAAAATATTAGCACTGCGGAGTGACTACATGCCAAGGATATCCAGGACAACCTACATAATAATACTTCTTGGCATAGTCAGCCTGTTTGCGGACTTCACGTATGAGGGTGGGCGAAGTATAATTCCTCAGTTCTTCACTACTACGCTTGGAGGATCCGTATCACTTCTCGGGATAGTGGTGGGGCTTGCGGATTTTATTGGCTATGGGTTCAGGATAGTCAGCGGGCGGCTGGTAGACAAAACAAGGAAATATTGGGCGCTAATATTCTCTGGCTATGCTATAAATCTCGCATCACTGCCCCTTCTTGCAATTACCGGGAACTACTGGATAGCTGCAGTATTGATCTTCTCAGAGCGCTTTGGTAAGGCTGTTCGTTCCCCTCCGAAGGATTTCGTAGTCTCAACGCTTGCAAAGAGCGGGAGAGTAGGCCGGGCATTTATGATAAACCAGGCCCTTGACCAGACCGGAGCAGTTATGGGTGCCATAGCAATGTCTGTTGTGCTGCTTCTAGGATACGGGTACAGGTCGGGATTCGCAATCCTCGCTGTACCTGCCCTGCTCAGCATGGCCTTCCTGTTTGTATCTTACAGGAGATACATGGCGGCAAGGCTGCCAAGGAGAAAGGTAAGCGCTGCAGCAGGGCTCACTAAGGGGCAGTTCCTCTTGTATTCTGCTGGTGTTGGGATAAGCGCTGCAGGTCTGTACAATGTTGCATTCATGCTCTACGGATCGCAGGCAGTGGCTAGCCGGTTTGTGATACCGCTCATATTCCTTGTTGCAATGATAGGCGAGGGGGCTTTCGGTGCATTGTTCGGATTTTTATATGACAGGATGGGCAAGAACCTTGCATACTTCGGTCTATTATTCGCTATTGCGATTCCAATGGCTATAGCAGTGCCTTCATTAACAGCATTCGTTATCGGAGCGTTGCTGTTCGGGGCTGCGATGGGAATACACGACACTGTGATGAGGTCCGTAGTCGGTGACCTTGTGAAAAAGGAGAACAGGGGATATGCATTTGGAGTGTTCAATGCGTTTTATGGTTCAGGGCTGTTCATTGCAAGCGCAGTGGTGGGCATCATGTACTCTTCGTCGGCGTTCGTAACTTATTATGTAGCGGCAATGCAGGCTGTTGCTGCGATAATAATGTTCGTATCGTTCAGGCGTCAGGCAATCCAAATAAGGTAGTATGTCAGAAGAGATGGAATACAAGTGCAAGAGCCATTGCAAGCACGACCACTAAGGACAAGGCCATTGCCATTATTCTTGGCCTGCTCATGCCCCATTTCAGTGCAGTATCCATCAACGCCAACGTGACACCCTACCACCATTATGCCTGGAATCGAGAGGAGCATCGCTCCGCCCTCTTCCGCGCCCAGAGCCAAGCCGCTCTTCAATTTTCCTTATCCTTACTTCGTCTGCAGCCTCCTCTTCGCCTATCTCCCTCTCGAGCTTGTCCTCCGGAGCGCCGTGGACATACTTCTTGCCTCTCATCAACGACGCTGCCGCCGCAATGAAAGACAGTGCAGCACCTATGTAGAAAGACAGGTCAAGCGACTGCATAAACGAAGGCGCTATGGCATTTGGGAACCAGCTCTGTGAGGTTATTGTTGCAAGGGTCTTGTTAGTAATCGCAGCTACATCAGACTGTGGGAGCTGCATTAAAAGTGACTTTACCGGATTGTAGCCGAGGAATGTGGCGAAAAGCGCAGTAGTAGGCGGGATCCTTGCCGCATCGTTAGCAACTATCTGCGGCGCGCCTGCCATGGATATTGCGTGTGAGAGTGCTGCTGGCAGCGATGCGGAAAGGCTGAGTATAACTATTGTAAAAAATATGGCAAGGCTTGCGGTTGCTCCTGTATTCTGCAATGTTGCGCGCATTCCTGATGCCGCGCCCCTATTCTCAGGAGGTACCGAATTCATTATAGATGCAGTATTTGGGGCAGCAAACATGCCACTCCCCATTCCCATGACCAGGAGTATTGCAGCAAATTCAAAATACGTGAAGTTGAAAGGCAATGCTGCAAGTATTATGAATGCTATACCTGAGACGACCATGCCTCCAGTTGCAAGAATCCTTGCACCATGCTTGTCAGAAAGCCAGCCGCTTAAAGGCCCCATAAATACGAATCCGAACAGCATCGGTATCATGTATATACCTGACCAGAATGGCGTTTCAGCGAAGCTGTATCCATGAAGTGGTAGCCATATGCCCTGCAGAAGTATTATTAGGAGGATGAATACGCCTCCACGCGCCATGGACCCGAGCATGCCTGCGATGTTTGCGGCAGAGAACATCCTTATGCTGAACAGTTCCAGCCTGAACATGGGATCCCTCGCCGCTTTTTCTACAAATATGAACGCTATAAGAAGGACGAATCCTGTTGCAAGGCTTGCCATGACAAATGGGTTTGACCATCCCATCGGGCTGCTCCCGTATGGCAGAAGCCCGTACGTTACCCCTACAAGAAGCAGGGTCAGTCCTATGGCGAATGTGGCATTTCCGTATATGTCGAGCATCTGGCCCTTCTTCTGCTTCCCAAGCTCCCTGAGCTTGAGATATGACCATATCGTTCCGGCTATTCCCACTGGCACGCTTACAAGGAATATTATCCTCCAGTCTATTACTGCAAGGATCCCGCCAAGCAGTAGACCGAGCAGAGACCCCACAAGCGCAGCGACCTGGTTTATTCCAAGCGCCTTGCCCCTCTCGTTGTATGGAAATGCGTCTGTGATTATTGCGGCGCTGTTTGCAAAAAGGAATGCGCTTCCTATTGCCTGAATAATCCTAAATGCTATAAGTTCCAATGCGCCTGCTGCGCCTGTGCCAGGCGTAAGGAACAGAAGCACCGAACCTATTGTAAATATAAGGAATCCCATGTTATACAGCCTTACCCTGCCGAACATGTCGGATAATCTCCCAAATGTAACAAGGAGCGTGGCGGTTATTATGTTGTATCCAAAGAGAAGCCAAAGCAGATACTGGAACGCATTCCCTGAAAGAGGATTCAGGTGTATTCCGTTGAATATGGCTGGGATAGAGATCAGTAGGATGTTGGAGTTTATGGTGGCCATAAGTACTCCAAGCGTTGTGTTCGACAATGCAATCCATTTATACTGAACCATGAGACCAACTGACCTGAACAAATAGCTTGGAGGTATATCTGCGCCAGCTTCTAATAAAGCTTTCGAAAGATCCTCTTATTTTGTATGCGGCTGCAGTGGGCGCTGCGACATTGGCACTGGGATATTTCACCAAAGATGATCCGCAGAAGCTTAAGGGGAGTATGGGGCCACTGATTAAGAAACGTTGATCTGGTTGCAGGTATGCGGTCCATGCCGCCTAATGTGCATGTTCAATCCTACAGTGATAGTTCCTTCTGTAGATTGAATCGATAAGGAATCTCTGCCGTTTGCTCCATTCTTTATTGCTGGTGTGCTTAAGTCACTCTGCATAGAGCTTTACAAACCTCCGGTTGTCTTCAAAATTCTGTTTCTTGCTTTCTTCAAGTTCACGAAAGAACTTTCTGCGATTTTTTACGCCAAGTATATTTGTTATACGTCTTCCAGTATTCTTTTAGCTGGTTACCAACGCCGCTTGTCTCGTCCATATGCTTACTGTAGTTTGGGGTTGCGGATATATGGCGTTAACGTCGCAATTGGGCTTTGTACGCTTAAATATAGCTGCGTATATACGAGCAGTCCGGCTATCCTTCGTATTTGATTCCCACTATACTTCCTGCAAATGCAAACACGAAACCTAAAAAGAATCCGCCAAAAGCCACTGCAAGGCTGAAGAAACTTAATAACATTGCAAGTATAGACCACACCTTGACTCTGCTTACGTCCGTACTGTTTACCATGAAACCGCAGCCAATTAAGGCTATACCACAAAGTGCTGCAGGTAGCCATATAAATGCAACCAAGCCATTGAAAAATATGTACGCAAGGCTCAAGTGGAATATGTATGGATACACTTTCAAGTAATATAATGCGAAGAATGCTGCAAGGCTTTCTGCCAATACTAACAATCCGCCCAATACGAGCAAAATCACCGCAGTAACAGGCTTCCTTTTTGCTACCAAAGACATATGAATCTATCTGACAGAAAGCGTTTTATACCTTTCCATGTAAAGGTGAGCGGAGATCATATGAAATATATTATTGTTGGAGAAGATATGCAGACACTTAGTGTAAATCTCAAGAAGGGCGAAACATTTTATGCAAATCCAGGGCATTTTGTCAGGAAGGATAACAATATAAATATGAGCGCGCGGGCAGTAGGGGGCGCAACAGGCGGGCTTGTTAGGGCATTCACTGGAACAGGCATTTTTCTCGCAGAATTCACTGCAAACGATGATGGCGCGGTGGCTCTTGCAGGCATTCTGCCAGGCAAGGTATTACAATTTGACCTTGAGGAAGGCGAGGAGATTCTTGTGGAGCATTTCGCTTACCTCGCTTCCACAACAGGAAACATAGAGATCCAGACTGTGTCGCTAGGATCTGCATTCTTTGGCGGTGCAGGCTTATTCTTACAAAGGCACAAGGGGCCACAGACAATCTTTATACATGTGATTGGAGGCGCAGTTGAAGCGGACCTTGATGGTAAATTAGAAGTGCAGATAGAGCCAGGTCATTTGGCAGCCTTCCAACCCTCACTAAATTATGATATAAAATATGTGGGTAATCTTAGAGCTGCAGTACTTGGTGGGGCTGGGCTCTTCTTTGCAAACTTTACTGGTAAGGGCAAGATTATCTGCCATAGCGCATCAAGGTTCGCCTTCATGTCTCAATCTGGAGGCAGACGGTAAACGCGAACTCGGTTCAGACCTCGCCTCTTAGGTAAACTATCCAATTCTAACCTTACGTCGGATGGGGTTGCCGGGATTTGAACCCGGATTTGCAGGTGGCACCTATTCACAAAATCATTGCTCCAAATCCTAATCACAGCCATCTGCTCATAAATTTTTATAAACATCTGGAGCCTGCCGCGCTGCCAAGTTACGCTACAACCCCTCTCAGTATTACTTGGGAATACTAATTTTTATACGTTAAGTATGCCATATATTCATTACTGTTGGATTCAATGTCTTTTGTAAATAAGGCAGGCATGATATTTGCAAGGAAATGGATAGGTGGAATAACAATCAGTGACGTACTTGCAGTGTGCAAGAACCTCAATAACCATGGTGAGCATGTAATAATAAATTACCTTGGAGAAGACTATACCGACGAATTAAAGACCAAATCAAGCACTGGCAAATACGTTTGCCTTATACGTGAGATGAAGAAGCTCAAAATAAATGGCGACATAGCATTGAAGCCCACGCAGCTCGGCCTCAGAATAAATTACGGCATGTTTCTATCAAATTATGAAAAAATAGTGAATTATGCGGATAGGCACAGAATACGCGTGTGGCTGGATATGGAGGATTATATGTTAGTTGACGATACGATACGTGCATACCTGCATGAGCTTAAGTTACACAAAAATGTTGGCATATGCATCCAGTCCAAGCTTAAGAGAAGCACTGATGACATAAGGCGAATAACCGGGAAGGGGGGCATGATAAGACTGGTCAAGGGTGCATATCCTGCAAGAAGTGGCATAACCTATCTTAATAAGTGGGACATAGATACAAGCTATATACATTGTATGAAATACCTATTCAAGCACTCGAATCGATTCATGATAGCTACGCATGACGATAGTATGATAGACCTTGCCCGAGATCTTGAGATTGATTACAATAAGAGCGTGATGTTTGCGATGCTGAAGGGCATAAGGGGGAAGCTGGCATTACAGCTGGTCTCTGATAAAGAGAACGTTTACATCTACGTTCCGTTCGGGGAAGACTGGGTAGAATACTCGGCAAGGAGGCTTAAAGAACTTGAGCACTCACTGCTTATATTGCGTTCAATAATAAGTGGATGATGCAATGAAAAAATTAATATTATTTGACCTTGGCGGTGTAGTGAACAAATATGCTGATGAAGCATACTACAACTACTTCTACAGGCTAAACGGATTTACAAAGAAGCAGGTAGATCGTAAGCTCAGAAATACTGTAAATAAATTTGAAAGTGGCATGCTAAGTCTATCTGAATTCGAGAGATGCGTGGCAGTTGACTTTGGCATACTTCCTGAGCAGGTAAAATGGATAGAATTCTTCAAAAAACTCGCAAGGCTGGACCATGGGACGGTCTCTATAATAAAGCGACTTAAGCCCAACTACAAGATTGCTTTTCTGTCAAATGTGGACCGATGGAGGTATAACTACGCAATGGTCCACACCTACAATAAGACAAAAAAACTCTTTGATTATAAATTTGCATCCTTCAAACTTGGTTTAGTCAAGCCAAATCCGCTCATATACAAAAAAGTGCTGAAGGCAACAAGAACAAAGCCTTCGGAGGTCGTATTCATAGACAATTCCATTAAAAACGTAAAGGCCGCCCGCTCAATTGGCATAACCTCAATACATTTCAGAAATGCCAGAAAGCTAAGGTTACAATTAAAAAGGTTGGGCGTCAAATTCTAATGGTGCTGAGTTTGGCTGAAAAGGAGATGGTAGGGCATATAAATGCCAAGAAGTCAGAGAATTTCTCTGAATGGTATACTCAGGTGCTGATAAGGTCTGGATTCATTGATTATAGCGAAGTATCCGGGTGCATAATTTTCAGGCCTCCGGCATATGCGGCTTGGCAGCTAGTCGTAGACGCTACAGATCGGGAATTCAAGAAGGATGGCATAGATGACGTATACTTCCCGCTTCTTATACCTGAAAAGCTGCTGCAAAAAGAGCAGGAGCACCTCAAGGGCTTTACTCCAGAGGTTGCGTGGGTAACACATACTGGCAATACAAAGCTTGATGAACGGCTTGCAGTAAGGCCAACATCAGAGACCATAATGTACGCAAGCTATTCGAAGTGGATAAGGTCATGGAGAGATCTGCCCCTTAGGTATAATCAGTGGAACAACGTCCTGAGATGGGAGTTTAAGCATCCGACACCATTTATACGCTCCAGGGAGTTTCTGTGGAATGAAGGCCATAGCGCATTCGCTTCTAAAGAGGATGCAATCGCAGAGAGGGACAGGATAATAAAAATATACCTGCGAATCCTGAAAGACTATCTTGCACTTCCTGGAATAGTGGGTAAGAAGACTGACAGCGAGAAATTTGCAGGAGCTGTAGAGAGTTACAGCATAGAGCACATAATGCCTGACGGATTGGCATTGCAGGGTCCTGACCATCACTTTGACGGTCAGAATTTTTCAAAACCTTTTGAAATCAAATTTCTGGATAAGGACGGGGCTTGGGACTATGCATGGCAGACGACTTACGCAATCTCAACGAGAGAATTCGGCGTGATGGTTGCAACGCATGGTGATGATAAGGGGCTTGTAATACCACCGAAGCTTGCCTACCTGCAGGTCGTAATAGTGCCGATATATAGGAAGGACAATAAAGAAGCGGTAAATCAGTACTCCTCAAACGTGTACGGCGTGCTCAATATGCATTTCCGTACAAGGCTTGATGATAGGGAGGGATATTCGCCAGGTTTCAAGTACAACGAGTGGGAGATGAAGGGCGTACCTATACGAATAGAAATTGGTGAAAGGGACATGTCAGCTAATATGGTAACTGTTATTAGAAGGGATACTGGGGAGAAGCAGCAGGTAAATGTTAACGACATACACAGCAAGGTTGCAAACCTTCTGGAAGAGATACATTCTAATCTCTATGAGAATGCAGTCAGATTCCTAAACGACCACGTACATGTAGCAAACACATACGACGAATTCAAAAAGATCCTCAAGGAAAAAGGAGGTATAATAACTGCGCCTTGGTGCGGAAGTGCCGGGTGTGAAGCAAGGATGAAGGAGGAAAATGGGACAAAAATAACAAATCTGCCGCTCGAACATGAAAAGGTAGCAGACAAATGCATATACTGCGGAAAGGAATCCGGTATTGCAGCTAATTTTGCAAGATCTTATTGAGAAAATGTCAGAGACTCTCTTTTTCATCATTAATCAGAAATACCTCGTCTCATCATCCAATATTTATGGGAAACACTGAAATAATAAGTTGATGTCTTCGTATATCTAAACACATTCCTCCACTGTCATCGGTTTATCAACTTAATCATCATCGAATCAGAAATACCCTACCCTCCACACAAACATAACACTATGGAGATATCTGCAAATACAGATGCAGCATATGGCGCAAGAAATGCTGCAGGGATCTGTATATGTCCTATCACACACCATTGGGGTACTGTCTACAAATAAAATGCCACGGCATAAAATTTGGATTATTGAATTCCGCAGAGTGTGGTGCTTTGACGATTGCAAAGAAGGGATGAAGTCGTTTGCTAGGCCAAGTTATTTAATGTTTATTACTATTTAATGTTTATTACGTTAGATAGGTGGATGTGGATATGGCAAACGATGTCGCAAAAGAGAGATACGTAGAAGAGAAATACGTAGATCTGTACGGTGAGATCAATGTACCTCCCAACGTATACAATGCGCCACACAAGGGATACAAGCACTCAATGCGTACATATGTGTGGATTACCCTGCTGATACTTGGGGTTATGTCGGCGTTATGGTTCGTACTGGGCATAGTGCCGAACGCGGGAGGTACAATACCTCCCTCATTTGTCTTCGGGCCTTCAGACATGTTCTTCCATTCTATCGCGATAGGCATAACCGCGCTGATTGTATATTTTGTAATAATGGCATTTGACTTGGACAAATACGAGCCGAACATAGACTTCCCCATAGCGTACAGGGCGCTCATTGCCACAATACTCGGGGCAGTCGCGGCATTTTTCTACTTATCCCCGATCTTCAATGCAGCTACCGAACCAATAACTGATATAATCATGTTCTTGGCGCTCCTGTTCCTCGCTGATGTTGGTGGGGCACTTATAGTTGAGCTATACCTGCTTCCGGTGAAGCTCACTGGAAAATACAACCCAAGAAATAATTGGATGGGGATGTTCCCCCGCTGGAAAGAGCTCCCGAAATGGAGCGACTTTAGAAAGATGGATTCAGCGTATTGGTTGGTACTTACCGCGGTTGTCGTCACGTTTGTGGCCGGAATAATGGGTTTCATTGCGCTCTGGGTTAATCCATATCACGTGTTCATAGCCGCTCCAGCATTCCTCAACGGATATGAGAACTGGCTCGGAGGCACTGCAGCGTTCATTAATGCGCTGGTAGGATCACACTCGCATGTCATAGGCATGTCAGTGATACTGGGCGTCGTGGCCGTGGTTGCAAAGAGGTTCGGGGTGCTGGACCTTAAAGGGCTGAAAAGGAGCGTTGCAAAGTTTGGCATGTGGGTCAGCATTACGGGTCTCATTATAATGACTGTGGTTTTCCTCTTTGAAGCATTTGCCGCATTTACGCCTCCGCTGCTGTTTGCAAGCAACCCCGGAGGACCGCTGCAGCTCATATCGTATACCGCAGTCAACGGAATGGCGAGTGATGACAGCACGATGTTCCTCGCCAGTATAGGGGCTATGATAATGCTAATTCCATTGATGCTCACGGAAATAAAGGGCAGGTCTGCGTGGAAGGATCCGCTGAGGCTCTCCATACTGGCCACTTGGGTAATCGCCTACATAGCGACGCCTATAGAGGGCTTCTATATTGAGTTCCATGAGGCCACCTTAAGCGGCATGCCACCGGACATAGTCTTTGGCAACCTGCAGTACTTCGCGCTTTTCGCAATAACCATGATCACGCTTGCGTTCCTCGCGGTCGACTTCTTTCAAGCAGATAAGAAAGCTAGGAAGATGGTGTCCGTAGCCGGAATACTCGTGACTCTGTTTGCTCTCGTCACAGGATTCATATATGTGTTTCTCGACCCTGGCGCACTGGAAGGCAACCATCTTGCAGGCACGACCACATGGGGCTATGTGTTCTCATTCGGATTGGTGCTGATATCTGCGGTGGTCATATACGCAATGCTTAAGGTGCACTCAGGCAGCAAGCACCAGATACCTATGGTAAGGCCAATCGCAGCAAAGAGCATTACAACATAACGCCCCCACCTACATCAGAGTAATAAAAAAGATGAAAACTCCCACAAGGATAGAAAGTGGATCAAATGGATTCCATCCGGAACTACGCCAGCCTGATGCAGTTTAAGATAGTAGCGCTGCTTGTGCTATCGTCAGCTGCAGGCTTCGCTATCGCCTACAGAAGCTATCTTGGCGCATTTACGGCTTTCATATTTGTAGTAATAGGTATAACATTCAGTAGCTCCGGCGCGGAGGTGCTTAACAAGGTCCTCGAGAGGGATATTGACAGAAAGATGAACAGAACCCGCCAGCGCGCGTCAGTGACTGGGAAGATAGACCATAGAAATGGCATAATAGTGGGAATCGTTCTATCTGCAATAGGGATTGGACTCGGCTACATGGTTAACGACTTAACTGCATTGATGATCCTCCTTGGATTCGCGTTCTACATAATCATATATACTGGGATACTGAAGACTAGAAGCAGGTTCAACATAATAGTGGGCAGCCTAGCCGGAAGCTTTTGCGTCTGGGCAGGAGTGACGGCAGCTGCTGGCACGATTACTATGCCTGGATTCCTTCTCGGGCTGCTTATCTTCCTATGGGTTCCGGGACATATCTGGTCGTTCGCAATAAAGTACCGAAAGGATTATATCCGGGCTGGGGTGCCAATGCTCACCGCGGTTGAAAGCACAAGCACCGGAACGAAGGTCATCGCATTCTTCAACATACTTATGGCAGCCTTCTCTGCACTCCTTATACCCTACCTTGGGGTTTACTACATCGTGATACTGGCAATACCTCTTGCTGTTCTTCTATGCCTGAGTTTTAAGACTTTGGTAGACAGCTCAGCTACATGGATCCTATTCAAGTTCTCATCTGTATTTCTGACGTTCGTCTTCCTTGCAGTGATCGTGGCAAGACTACTCTGACCATCTCAACATCCCAGTCCTATGAACTAACTCTGGCAATGTCGGAAGAGACCCGACACTCCCCCTCACCACATTGCTGCACCAATGTCCTGTCTCACTATCTATCAAAATCTTTATCAGGAATTTTCGTATACTCAAGTAAAATCACTTATACTGGTGGCTCCCGCATTTACGATTAATTAAATAAATATGAACGCAAAATGTCAATGGGAATGCGTAATGAATATGGGACTAGATTTTGACGACACGATAACCGTTAATCCAAGATTTTTCAGCAAATTTACCAATGACCTATCCAAGCACGGCAATAAGATATACATAATCTCCTCATGTGATAAAATAAGCGAGCCTTTTTTTGAGGAAATGTTTGAAAACAAGACAAGAAGGTTAAAGGAGTGGCACATACTCTACGAAGCACTTGAGCTCGTAAAGGAGCCTGTGCCAGAAAATAAGGCATTGCTGTGCAAGAAACTCAACATATCCGTTATGATAGACAATGACCGAGAAAACCTGACTGCGATAAAGGGTCTTGATAAAGCAATACTCTGTCTGCAGGTAATATGATGGCAAGAAGGATAAAGCTAGGCATCGTGTCACAGACGCCTGTAATAAGGTTCACAAAAAGCATGCGCACAGCAGATTCCATAAGGCTATCCGACATAGACCGTTCAACCTACATGTACACTGTGGGAGGCGTAACTCCCATGGTAATGTCACAGCTTAAGGGACTGCTCAATGAGAAGGTAATATCCGGCGCAGTATGGTTCTCATTAAATCAGGACGCCCCCAGCCACATATCAATATCTAGGCTTCTCGACGCAATAAACATCTCGCTTTCACCAGAAAGCAGAAGCGATTATGCTAATTTTAAGCAGATACTCTGGGACAATGTGCATAATATAAGCTCACGCAATTTCAGCACAAGGGAGTATCTTGGCTATTTCAGGTACAACTCAAAACTTGCTAGGACAATACTCCAGGACTATGGAAAAATAGACCTTTTCGAGATACACGATTTCCAGCAACTCCTTCTAGGCGCAATGCTTGGGCCGTCATTTCCCACGGTATTCCGGTGGCATATACCATTCATTCCGGAGATACTCAATCCAAAGATCAGGAAATTCATAATAAACGGGATGGAAGGCAATGATGCCATAATAGTCAGTACGAGAAGGAATCTGGAAGGGTTGATAAGGTCCGGGTTCAAGGGAAAGGCGTATCAGATATACCCTCATCTTGATCCGTCCATATTCAAGAGGCCCACCAGATCTGAACTTGAGGAATTTGTGGATAAATACGGAATCAATAAAGATGACTTCGTTGTACTTAATGTTGCAAGAATGGATAGCATGAAGTCTCAAGATGATCTCATCAAGTCCATTTCATTGATAAATGACAAGAAAGTAAAGTTGATGTTGGTGGGCAATGGTTCATTTACGTCAAACTCTCTGGGGCTCTCAAAAGGGGGTGAATGGAAGGCATACCTTGAAGGTCTCGTTAAAAAATTTGGGATGGAAAATAGGGTCATATTCACAGGATATATGTCTTCTGAGCATCTGAGGTCAGCATATGAGCGAGCTGACCTGTTTGTGCTGCCTTCCAGGTCAGAAGGTTTTGGGCTTGTAGCTGTAGAGGCATGGTTATATGACACTCCGACCATAATAAGCAACGGAGCAGGGGTATCTGAGCTTGTGGTAAAAGGCCTGAATGGGGATACATATAAATCCGGAGATTACAAGGAGCTATCCGTGCACATCAAAAGGTTCTACAGACATTCTCAGCTTAGGGAGGAGATAGGGATAAATGCACATCGGATGGCAAGGTCATGTTTTATATCCACCGCACTTCCTGCACTCAAATCAATATATGCGAAGACTATCGCCGACTTCTAATTATTTAAGCATATACTAACCAATATCTTCAGTATTCCATGATAAGCACTAGTTTATTGTTCATATTTCTGGCAGGCATAGCCTTTCTTGGATTCATAATTAGCATATTCTCGAGCAAGATCAGAATAACAAAAACTATGCCATTGATGATTATAGGTCTGATTGCAGGTCCTGTCCTCGGAGCGGTAGCCACCGGGCCTACCAGCACAATATCAAAGCTCTCCCCGATCATAACATCGATAGCAATAGCATTTATACTCTTTGATGTTGGCATTAACATGGACCTGTCAAAGCTCTCTAAGGTCATAAAGCTTTCTACTGCGTTCACACTTATGCTGGCGATATCTACCGGCATCGTGCTTGGCGTAATAGCATACCTGACTTTTCACTGGACTCTGATAGAATCACTCATATTCGGATTCGCATTGAGCGGCCCGAGCAGCATAATAGTGCCGACGCTGATGAAGTCCATAAGCGCAAAAAGCGAGATGAAAACTGCACTTGTATACGAGAGCGTAGCATCAGACTCCGTAGAGCTTATAATTCCTATCCTCCTGCTCAAGGTAATGTTAAGCGCAAATCCCACAATAACCTTGGTGGCTATGATGGTGTTTGACGCGATAGCAGGATCTATAATCTTTGGCACCGCCCTTGCACTTCTATGGCTGTATCTGCTTAAGAGATTTGGCAGCCTCGGCAGGAACTACGGCTGGACCCTTACAATAACAATGGTGATAGCAACCTATGGCCTCGCGCAGCAATTCGGGTTCAATGGCGCATTTACGATATTCGTGTTTAGCCTTGCGTTTGCAAACATAGGCAATCTATCCACTAAGATATACCGACTGACAGCGAATCCCAGATCAAAGACCTCGATACCCGAGGAGATAATGTCTAAATATTTCAGTTTTCCTGATGTGTCATACATAAAGAACTACCACAAGGAGATAGAGTTCTTTACAAGCACATTCTTCTTCGTGTACATAGGACTGCTTTTTACAATATCAGGAATAAGCACTACGCTTATTGCAGTTTCAGTAATAGCCACAGTTATAATTATAGCATTAAGATACCTATTCTTCCCCATCCTCAAAAAGTTTGCATCTTCCGACGTGAACGAGTTCAATGCCACGCGGGCAATGGTGGCCTTTGACATCCCCCGCGGTCTTTCCCCTGCAATAGTTGCAACATTGCCACTCGCGCTGGGAATAATAATACCAAATTTCCTAAACCAGATATTTATGGTAATATTTGTCACGAACCTTATATCAACAATAGGCATGTTCTTAGTCTACCGCAAAAAACGCATTAATCCGGCGATTCTGGTTCAGACCTAGCTACTGTGATCAAACGCATTCGCAGCTCCGTCCTGTTCAAAGTTGTTCACTTCTTTTTGGTCCGTTATTAGGCGTGTGCTCTTCATAAGCTTCTGATATTTCCATTGCGGCTCATATATAATGTCCAGGTCTTCGAGCGTGAATCCGCGGTTTCTCCCCCTGCACAGCTCAAGTATATCATTGACAAGAACGTCTGAAGATGTTGGGCCCCTTGGAGATTCGGATGCAATAACCTTGCCCCCTATCCCCTCGAGCAGCTCCCAGAATCCTCTGTTTTCCGTTTCAAACTCTACTTCAGAGTCTATAAAGTGGAGGTCAAGGCATTGGCCACTCTCAAATAGGAACCGCATTGATTTAGTTCCACTGGTCTTTAGTCCCATACCAACTCTTATATGTGCATACGCATTTTCAGCAAAGAACATGCCATCTATCTTAACCTTTGCATATACCCCGGTAGGGTTTACCCTGTCATACTCCTGGTTAACTATTAATGCACTTATGTCCTCAAGCTCAAGGGTCTTTGCAAGCGCACCTTTGTAATAAGTCTCAAACGGATGCATGAGGTCCATGAATATCCCCCCATTCTTGGGATTCAGAAGCCAAAGCCTCCTCATCCTGACATCGTCAACCTCCTTCTCGAATAACGTGGTGGAAGTAGATAGTATCTTTCCATACTCTTTAGTAAATCTCTTAAGCATATCGGGCAGCTGGAGTGTTAGTAGCTTATGAGCATAGTGAAGGTGTAGATAAGACCTGTTTTCTAAATTATTTGCCTTTATGTAATTCATCACATTCTCAAACTCCTCACGGTTTACTCCATAAGTCTTCTCAGTTATCGTTATCTTACCCTTCTTCAGCGATTGAAGTGTCTGTGCCGCGTGGAATTCATTCGGATCGGAGATATGCACTATATCAACTCCATCAAAGAATTCCTCAGGAACGGGTCTTCCTGGCTCTATCCTATAGTAGTCGAAGTCCGGGAGTTTAAGCCTTTCAAGCTGCGCCTTATGCTTCTCAAGTCCGCTTGCACTTGCAACTTTTATAAGCTCTATTTCATCTGTCTTTATCATGCCTTTGTGTAGTCTCTCAAACCAATGTCCTATTCCAATCACTCCAATAGTATGCGTCAATGAATCACTTTTTCTTAATCTGGTGGCCACCGAATTCATGCCTTAGCGCAGCTATTATCCTGTCAGCAAACCTCTTCTGTGACCTTGAATTGAAACGCTCGTAGAGCGAACTCGATATGGCATTAAACGGTATGCTATACTCTATGGCCTCCTTGACAGACCATCTCCCCTCTCCAGTATCCTCAACATACGGCGCTACGTCGTCCAGATGCTGATCACCCTCAAGTGCCTTCTCTGCAAGTTCCATGAGATAACCCCTTATCACTGATCCATTTTTCCACAGCCCGGCAAGACCCGAGATATCCAAGTCCCCGCTGAACGGCCCGTTCTCGAGAAGGTCAAATCCCTCGCCTATGGACTGCATCATGCCATATTCTATTGCATTATGCACCATCTTTGTAAAGTGTCCAGATCCTGGCCTTCCGGTGTACATATATCCATTCTTTACGCTCAGGTCACTGAAGAGGGATTCAACACTGTCAAATGACTTCTTGTCACCTCCTACCATTATGCACATGCCGTTAAGCGCACCGCTTGGACCTCCGCTGCACCCTGCATCAAGGTATGCTATACCATTCCTCTTCAGCTCTTCATGCAACACAACAGACTCCTTGTAATATGAATTTGATCCGTCTATGATAATGTCCCCATTCCCGCAATATCCTGCAATTTCCCTTATTATCTCAATTGTAGGTCCTCCTGCAGTGAGCATAACCCATATTATCCTACTGCCCTGCTTCATCCCATTCACAAGCTCACGCAGCGAATCCGCCTTCTTCGCACCATTTGCCCCAACTTCCTCAAGAGGTTCAGGCGACCTGTTGTAAGCGATTACTCCGTATCCCTTCCCAAGCATCTGCAGGGCTATGTTCTTACCCATCTTCCCCAAGCCTACGATTCCTACATTCTTTGCATCCATCAAAACCACTACGGAACCGCAGAAAATCCCGCAATCAGGAATTGGCAGTATTTCCTTATAAACCTATATTGCATCTATAGATCATGTCAAATAAAATCCGGCATAGCAGTTGCTCTGAAAAGGATCTGTTCATGGGCTACTTCTACGGTGAGTTCACAGAGCATCTTGCAAGGATCAAGCTCTCTGGCATGCTTCAGAAGGGACGCGAATTCATTGACGGCCACGAGCCGTTTGAGGCGCCTAATTTCTCGGCGTTGCATTCGCAGAGAGGCATTAGGCCGAAGAATCTTGACCTTGTGGAGATAGACAGTGCA
The DNA here is from genome assembly GCA_023379055.1 of Candidatus Martarchaeota archaeon. Classification (GTDB taxonomy): domain Archaea; phylum Micrarchaeota; class Micrarchaeia; order Micrarchaeales; family CABMGC01; genus JAJZNA01. Next base: position 35,420 of record JAMCSX010000004.1, read on the forward strand.
ACTGGCATAGTAAAGGCCATATACGAAGTGAAAAGCACCTTGTCAAGTGATAAGCGGGAATTCGAAGTGAATGGCCAGTGCGGGATGTTCATGGAGCTTGCAAGGAACCTGCAGATACCAACCTATCTTGTCGTAGTGCGATTGGACAGGGAGATAAATCCCGATGTGCTTAAAGAAAATGGTAGCGACATAACCATTGACCATACAACATACTCTGAGGAAATCCGCCACTTTCTAAGCAATGCCAGGTTTGAATTATACGATAATGGCCAATTCAGAATCCGAGAAGGAAAGTTCTCGATCTCCGACCTTCCCAGAATACTATGGAGAAAAAGACAATAGGTATGCTGTAACGGTTACCATGGTCCTAAGCTCCTGATTTCTCTATGGCGTTTGGGCTTAAAAGTCTCTGACCTGTTACATATGCCTTTTTCGAGCCTTACAAAATGTTAAGTTCAAAAGAAACTATCTGCGTACCACGCCTCTTAATACTCCTATCTCAGTTTCATCAAGGTCATTATTCCTATCCATAAACTTCTGCATGTCAGCTAGCGAAGTCATTGTAAGCACCTGGCTTGTGCTTATCACATCTCTCCATATGTCCTTGAATGCCTCAGAATCGATAAATCTTTTGCTGGCATACCTGTTGTTTTCGATAAGGCTTAGGAGCCCTTTCATTCCAGTCTCATATCTTTCCATTACATCGAAGACAAGTGCAGTCCTCTCTGTTGTAGATCCCTCCGGCTTATGTGCACTTAATTTGAACATGGTGTCCTTTACAGTTTCTGCAGTCATCCTATACAGATAGTCTTCCACATCCTTCACAGGCACAAATCCAGTAAAAGGGTTCTTCCTTATTGCTCTAAGAAGCTCCCTCGTTACGGGTACCTCATCAAATCCACGTGTTTTTCTGTTCAACTGAAGATATTTCTCTTCCTTTAACATTCTGTATAATCTGTCCAGCGCAGCATCCTCAATATCCATTTTTGAAGACTTCGCACCGACGCCTTTCTTGCCTATAACCATCTTGATCCCAACCCCAAACGTATATAATCTCTAATACACCTATTTAAGCAATATCTGCAGATTTTAGGTAGAAAACAATGTATCCTTCCAGGGCTGTTATTGCAATTGCCCTAATTGCCATAATTTTGCTATTATTGCTTGTTCATGCCCGGGCCCATACTGCGCAATTTCCAGGTTTCACTTTCAACAACAAGACATGGGCCTTCACATATATTGCAACTACTCCTGCAGAATGGGATTCGGGCCTGATGAACAAGACCGTAGGGAACAACACCTTCGAGCTCTTTGTGTTTCCCAAGCCCGCAATATACCCATTCTGGATGAAGAATACCTACTATCCTTTAGATATGATATGGATAAACGGCAGCAAAGTTGTCTATGTTGCACATGCTATTCCATGCATATCTTACAGTATCACGCAATCAAACTGCACCATCTACAACCTTAAATATGTTGCAGACTACGTGATTGAGGCCAGATCCGGATTTACAAATTCCACTGGCCTTGTGGTAGGCAGCACTGTGCATATAATTACCTGAACTTCGAAGCAAAATCATCTGAATCAAGCCTTGACAATCTGACTGCATCATCAAACCTATCCGAGTATTCCTTGTATTTTTTATCATTCACTACCACTACTGTCTTGGAATACTTTCCCTTCCTGGATTCCACCATCTTTACGGTCGATTCAAGATCTTTGCTTCCTGTCTCGTATTCTATTGCAATGCTCTTTCCATTGCAGAAGGCTACAATATCCGGTCCATAAGAATTGTTGTATACCCTATTCTTAACCCCTATCGAGAGCAAGTGTGCGCTTATCATTTTTACTGCTACATCATGCTCGGCGCTGTTGTGGCTTTCAGAAATATACCATACTCCGGAATACCTACCGCAGTCCATAACGCATGACCTGATCTTCCCACATTTCGTCAGGGACTCTAATTCTGCTTCTATATCCGCATCACCATGCATCTTAAGGACTTCTCTAAGTCCAGTGACATTAATGCCATCCCTTGCAGCCTGAAGTATGGAGAAACTTATATTATCTTCGCTCCTAACTCCCTCAAATCTTACTATAAACGGATTCCTTCCCTGGGCTTTTGACACTATGCCATATCCCCTGCGAAGATTCCTTACCGCTTTCTTGACCTCTATATATCTGCCCATCTCATTTCCTCCTGCAATGAAGTTAGATATATAATTTAGCTCTTCCGGCTCCCTCACATTAAACGATATGAACATGGCAGCATTTCCGCGAAGGTCATTGTCTATTGGCTTTGCCCTTTGCGACACCGCTATAATCCCGACGCCGTATTTCCTGCCCTCTGCAGCAAGCTTGCCTATTATCGGATTATCACCAAGCTTCTCAGCCTCGTCTATTACAATGTAAAGCATCCCAGAGTCTTTGTGCCTGCATGAGAGCATATATGAATATACTTTCCTGAGAAATCCCTCTATGTATATGCTCTGCGCCTCTGGCGTGTGCAGGCCAGACAGGAGAAATATGCTGTTCATGGAGACTACCTCATTCATACCTACACTCCTGTGAAATGCGCCAGTATCAAGCAAGGATAGTCTCCTTTCGATTCCTTCAAGCACATTTTTTTCAGAAGTAGTATTTGAATTCCTCTTAAATATCTTCACCGAGTATATGAGATCATGTATGTTGGGCGTTCTGCCCCTTGCAGACATTACGTTGTAGGTGTACATTATGCACCTGTAAAGCGTATATCCTTGCACCTCCCCGAGTCTGAAGTTTCTCTTAAGCATTCCTGTTATCTCGCTTGCACGCTCACGCTCGCTTATGCCATCAAGGTCAAAGATATTTATTCCGTTTGTCGAGGCATCGTATATTTCTGCAGATATGCGCTTTGATATTCCTATATACTCATTATGGGGGTCAAGTATTGCAATTTTTGTACCAGATTCGTGCAGAGATATTACAATCGACTTTGTTGCATTAGACTTTCCCACCCCGCTCTCGCCAACTATCACTGTGTGGGGGTTTATTCCCTCGTAGGGATTAATGGAGAATCTAGAGAAGTATCTTTTCTTCCATCTCCATGCCCGTTCACCAAAACAAAAAGATTTAAATCCAAGTTCACTAACAACATTTCCAATAACCATGTTTTTTTTGTTCATAAAAACCACGTTTTTTTCAGTGCAGGAGGGATTTTATCCTGCGTATTTCATCAGACTCGCTTATCTCAGTGCTTACTGGGGTTTCAAGTATAAGTATCTTTGACCGAATCCCCTTATAACTAAGAAATCTGCCAAATCCTTCTGTGCCAATATGTCCATATCCTATATTGGCATGTCTGTCCTTATGCGAACCAAGTCCAAATTTCGCATCGTTTATGTGTATTGCATGTACATTATCCAAGTTAATCTCGTCAAATATCCTGTCAAGTTCTTCATGATCTGCTATGTCGTATCCTGCTGCGTACAAGTGGCATGTGTCCAGGCAGAATCCAAGTCTGCCCTCCCCTACTGTATCATATACTTCCGCCATGTCGTTTACAGTATCGCCCACACTGTTTCTATGTCCTGCCTCATTCTCAAGAAGTATATACGTTCCGGATTTGCCCTCCAGCGCCTCTTCTACAGCACTGACTATGTTACCTATTGCAATCTTCTTCCCGTTGCCCATATGGCTCCCCATATGTACTACTAGATATCCTATTCCAAGATTGCTGCATCTGGAGATGTTATCCGCAAGCGACTTCACCGACTTTGCGAATATGTTACTCTTCGACGAAGAGATATTCGGGAGATATGGCATGTGAGCCACTGTCACTATTCCTGTGGACTTCATTTCAGATCTAAATTCCGATGCTGACTGCTCATCAAGCGGTCCAAGCTGCCATGCTCTCGGATTTGTGACGAAGATCTGCATTGCAGTGCACTGCAATGCAACTGACATGTCAAGGGCATTTTTTAGTCCGCCTGCAATTGATACGTGCCTGCCCAGAAGGACCATAAAGCCATCCGTTTGTACTGTTTAGTGTGGCCACATCACAATATTAAATCTTATTGTTTCCTAGTAATAAGATTCAATGATAATTGTTGGAGTAAATGGCGGTGGCACAAAGACAGAAGCCATATGCTGCAATGAAAATGGGGAGATTACTGGCAGGTCAAGGGCTGGCCCATCAAACTATCACAACCTTGGCCTAGAAGCGGCCATGGGCAATGTAAAGGCAGCAGTATCTAGTGCCACCAGTGGAAAGCCAGACATAATATGCGTTGCGCTAGCAGCAATGGATGCAAAGAAGGACCTTGAGGCTGTCCGTATCAGACTCTTAAAGGAATACGATAATCTCATACTTGAGCATGATGCATTTGCAGAGCTGTATGCCGAGGAGCGCGGCAAGCCAGGCATAATAGTAATAGCCGGTACAGGGAGCGTCGTATTGGGATTTGATGGAAAGGAGAGATATAGGAGATGCGATAGCGGGTGGTTTCTCGGCGATGAAGGATCAGGATATTTCATAGGAAGACAGGGGCTTAAGGCAGCCGCAAAGTCGATATTTGAAGATAAAAAAGAGACTACGCTGTCAAAGGCAGTGGTAGAGAGCCTTGGCTTATCCGATCAGGAGGACATAATGGAGTGGTCATATTCTGGCAAGAATACTGTTGCAGGGGTGGCATCAGTAGCAAAGGCAGTATTTGCTGCAGCAGAGAGCGGCGATATCACTGCAAAAAACATAATATATGCTGCAAGCTCAAATGTCGCAAATGCGGCAAGCGACCTTGCAGGCAGGCTCAGCATAGGCAAAGTGCACATAAAAGGCGGACTTGTGAAATCCAGCATTTACTATTCAAACTTCTCTGGAATGTTAAAGGAAAAAGGGATAAAATGTTTTAAGGCAAAAAGGCATGGCGCGGAAGGGGCATTGCTTATGGCTGCGGATAATATGGGGGTAAGGGTTAAGATACGCTAGTCTTGTACTCCTCAAATGAACTACGCAACAACCTAATCTCGGATTCATTAAGTGTGCCACTCTTCATGAACCTGCTGCTACCGAGTGCAAATTCAAGGACCTCTGCCCTGTCTTCAGTAGTCTTCAATGTATCAGAAATTATGAGCCTCATATCTCCAGCACCCTGATACCGTCCAGTATCCTCAGCCCATTTCTCAAGCACGTGGCTGAACCTCATCAGCATAGATATGGCATTTACGGAGAGTACGAATTTCTTGAGGTCTTCTATTCCCTTCATCTTTGCGGGATCAGACTCCATTACCTCACCAAGGTATGGCCCATACCTTGCCATTATCTCACTTTCCTTCTCCATGAGGTTTCCTATTATATACATGTCCCTCTGTATCTCATCTGGCTTATCTGGAAGCAAGGATACATATCCACTTACGTCTATTCTCCCAGCATTCATCTCGATGTGCAGTATGTCTATGGCTTCAAGTACAAGTTCGTCCTTGAGCCTTGTCAGTATGTCCTCAACCAGCATCCATGCCGGCGCGCTCCACGCAGCCTCCATCAAAAGAGAATCTATCAGAAAAGTATATATATCTCCGATACTGGCATGGCTTCATATCAGTAGGCAAGCTCTCAAAATGCAAGGGCGTGCTGCAAACGGACTTGAAGAACTGAGAACCGATAAAACACATCCTTTGCGGATGCAGTGATTGCATAATGCAGAGGAAGCCCACGCCGTTTACAGGTGGGGGACGTCACGTCATCCATAAGGTGATTAGACTTCGCATGCGGCGGAGTGCTGATGGGAAAGAAGGGAGGGCACTGGCCCGCCCCCTCTAATGTGTTCTGCATTGCAATGCTGCTGTCGGATATGTTCAGCTCGAGTACATACCAGTGCCTCTTTATGTACCCGATCTTGTTCATTTCGCTGACAGTCTTCATATCCTCTGCCACAGTACTCACGGCCTTGCATAGCTGCGATACTGCGTCGTCTGCGGCGTCTATGTCGAACTCCCCTGGCAAACCACTTTCGATTACGCTCCAGATAGCCCTTCTCAACACCGCCATACGCCTCCTGTCTCCCACATATTTTATGCTAGCTCCCATTAACTCACCTAGAATAAGTCTGCCTATTTATATAGCGCAGGCAAACGCTTTTGCTCACTGATTTTACTCAGGTAAAGTATATATACCTTACTACAAGATTATATAGTCAAAGAAACATTTATATAATAAAAGTGCGTAATCATAGTGTCGGCGGAGTGCTGGCATCACCTAGAAAACAGTCTGGGGCGGCATTGCCGCCCCTTATACTAAAATATACTCCAAACAAGTGGCTGTATCTCATCCGATGCTTATTGCAACTGCCCCTGCAACTGCAAGCACCAATCCAATCTTCTGCAATTGCGTTATCCTATCCTTGTAGAACAGCCTTCCAAAAAATGCAACTACTACGGGGCTTGCTGCCAGTATCGCACTTCCTATGGCTATCAGCCCCACACCAACAACGAATCCAAATGATATATTCATAAGGCTGTCAAGCACACCGCTTATGATAAGCATTATGATCACAATATTCTTTCCCCTACTCAGATCATGGGTGCTGCTTCCCTCAACGCTTCCTGTTGCAAGCACATACACAAGCATGAGCACGAAACCGAATGGAGAAGGAAAGTGAGATAATGG
>JAMCSX010000005.1 GCA_023379055.1 Candidatus Martarchaeota archaeon
ACCTATACAGCAAGCAGGGATCGCCTGATCATGGATGGTACCGACCTTACTGAAATTGCAAAGTTATATGGTACACCGCTACTTGTAACCTCAGAAAAGCGGCTTATAGATAATTACAGGGGATTTAGTTCAGCATTCAGAGGGCATTATACAGATACCGCCATAAACTATGCGATAAAGGCTAACCCAAACCCGTCGATAATCGCGGTGCTTGCTGGGGAGGGCGCGGGTGCTGATGCGTCATCGAGTGCAGAGATAGAATTTGCAAGGATGGCCGGTGTCAAAAAGGAACGCATTCTTTTTTCGCCAAACTATGCAGCTGTAGGAGAACTAAGATACGCACTTGACAGGAGAATAGCCATAAATTTTGATGACATTGGGCAATTTGAGGGACTAGCCAGGCACGGAGTCCCTGGATTGGTTTCATTCAGGCTTAATCCTGGATTCGGTGCAGGATCGTTTCCTGGCATAATTACAGCCGGACCAGGTGCCAAGTTCGGAATACCTGGCAGACATATTGAAAGGGCGTATAAAATTGCGTTGGACGAAGGCGCAGAGAGATTTGGGATACATGTGATGGCTGGATCGAATGTGCTAGATCCAAAATTCTTTGCTGCAATAACCTCAAGGGCAGTTGATGTTGCAGGATCAATATCGAGAAGGCTTGACATAAGGTTTGAGTTCATAGATATCGGCGGCGGATTTGGCGTGCCTTATGGGCAAGATGAGAAGCCGCTTGATATAAGGAGGGTAGCAGGACTGGTAACAAGAGTATTCAAGGATAAATGTTCGGAATATGGTATTGGAAGACCGCGGCTAATGCTGGAGCCGGGAAGATATATGGTTGCCGATACTACTGTGCTGCTAGGAACTGTGAACCATGTCAAGCGCTATTCAAGGACTTTCATAGGCACAGACATAGGCATGAATGTGAATATAAGGCCAGCACTTTACAACGCATATCATAGGGTCGCGATTGCAAACAAGATGAGCAATAGTACAACAGAGAATGCAGATGTTACAGGCCAGATATGTGAGAATTCGGATATAATAGCAAGAGGAAGGAAGCTGCCAAGGGCTGAAAGCGGGGATATTATAGCCATGTTTGATGCAGGCGCGTATGTCTACAGCATGAGCAGTCAGTACAATTCCAGGCCAAGGCCTGCAGAGGTGCTTATAAGAGCTAATGGGGATGTGAAACTGATAAGAAGGAGGGAGACGCTAAAAGATCTTGTTGCAACACTTTCGACTGCAGGCAACTCAAACATTTAAATAGCTGCATTTCGTATTCGGGACCTTTTCCTCAAACATTTTACAGAAACGGTTTAAATATCTTTTGTACTACACTTAGTATGTAGCGGTTTTGTAATACACAATATGTTGTGTTGAGTCGATTTGAATGGAGAGCCCTAAAAGAAATGAGAAGACCGTGAGCACGACTGACGTTGCCGCTGAACATAAAGAACAGGTGGAAATACCTGCAGAAACCCTCGATTTTTTTAAGGGAGATGAGATACGCGCGCGCGTGTTCTTTGAAAAGTATGCCCTGAAGGACGAGGCTGGCAGGGTGTTAGAGGCCCTGCCTACAGAGATGTGGAAGAGGGTTGCAGATGCCATATCCTCGGTGGAGACAACTGCGCAGAAGAGAAGTGAATGGCACGACAAGTTCTTATGGCTGCTTTCTGATTTCAGATTCCTCCCTGGAGGGAGAATTCTGTTCGGTGCTGGCCAGTCCAGGAGATCCACACTCCTTAATTGTTACGTCTTGCCGATAAAGGATGACACGCTTGAATCAATATTCAATTGGTGCAAGGAGGCCGGACGGACATACAGTTACGGTGGCGGCGTAGGTACTGACATAGGCATACTCAGGCCGAAGGACGCTCCAGTAAATAATTCAGCAATAGTGTCAAGCGGCGCGGTGTCATTCATGAACCTGTTCAGCGAGACCACACACACAATAGGGCAGCATGGGAGACGAGGAGCACTAATGATAACAATGAGTGTTGATCATCCAGACATAGTTGACTTTATAAAGGTCAAGAGAAACGTTGCAAATGTCAGATATGCAAATATAAGTGTAAGGATAACCGACGAGTTCATGCATGCAGTAAAAAATGACTCTGTATTTACGCTGAGGTTTGAGAATAAGGTTATTGGCAGGATTGAGAGAAACGTTCGTGCAAGGGACATATGGCATGAACTCGTGGAATCTGCAAGAGACTGGGCAGAGCCAGGCATAATATTCTGGGACACCATGAAAAAGTATTCTCCAAGTGAATACAATGGCATGGAGATAATCAGCACGAATCCGTGCAGCGAACAGCCACTTGACGCCTACAATGCCTGCGACCTCGGCAACATAAACCTTTCGGCATTCGTGCAGAACCAGTTCGGGAATAATGCAATGCTTGACTGGGACGGCCTTGACAAGGCGATAAGATACTCGGTAAGGTTCCTTGATGATGTACTTGATTACAACAGGGACAGGCATCCGTTGAAGCAGCAATCAGAAACGTCGCTTAAGAGCAGGAGGATAGGAGTAGGCATAACCGGGCTTGGGGACATGCTCGTAAAGCTAAGGATAAGGTATGACAGCGACAGTGCCATGAAGTTTGTAGACGGACTGTTCAACAGGATGAAGCTTATAGCATATGATGAGAGCACGGAAATAGCCAAGGAAAAAGGGCCTTTTCCACTTTTTGACGCGGAGAAGCATCTCTCTATGCAGTTCATAAAGACCCTTCCGAAAGAGGTACAGGAAAAAATCAGGAATGACGGGCTCCGCAACGTGTGCGTACTCACTGTTCCGCCTACGGGAAGTGTCTCGGTTCTTGCAGGGACATCAAGCGGAATAGAGCCAATATTCGCATTCAGCTACACTAGAAGATCTGAATCCCTCAGCAAGGAATACTTTAAGGTATATCACCCACTTGCACTTGAATACATGAAGCTCTTCAATATTGCAGAGGAAAGCGGGCTTCCGGAGTTCTTTGTGCCGGCACACAGGATAAATGCAGATTTCAGGGTAAATATGCAGGGAACAATACAGAAGCACATAGACAGCGCAATATCTTCAACAGTGAATCTGCCTAAAGACACCACCGTGGAGCAGGTTGAGAAGATCTACATGCAGGCATGGGAGGCCGGATGTAAGGGCATAACAGTCTACAGGGAAGGATCCAGAGAAGGCATACTTATAACTGAAGAGTCAGAAAAACTTGCAGAGGCACCTACGCAAACATCGTGGAGAAGGGACAAACTGCTGACCGGACAGACAATGAAGGTTAAACTTCCTGAAGGGGCACTGTATGTAACTGCTAACTTTGATTCTACTTCCATCAGGGAGGTTTTTATAAATCTTGGCAAGAGTGGACAGGAGGAGAAAAGCTACACCGAGGCAATAGGCAGGCTCATAAGCAAATACCTGCAGCTTGGCGGAAGCGTGGAAGAGGTTGTTGCAAGCCTGAAGGGAATAAAATCAAGCTCATCGGTAGCGTGGGACAGGGGAATGAAAATTTACAGCGTGCCTGACGCAATAGGCAAATCTCTTGAACTGATGGCAGGGCTCGTAAATCCTTCATCTGCAGCCTCATTGCTCAAGTCAGACGCCGAAAAGGGACATCAGGAGTCCATATCAGGTGTGCATGAAGGCTCTGAAATAAAGCCCGACAGATGTCCATCATGCAAGGAAGATACACTTGTCAACGAGAACGGATGCTTCACGTGCATATCCTGCGGTTTTACAAAGTGTGAGTAGCCTCTACTTCATTCTCTTGGCCTTCTTGCCCAGCATTGACACGTATTTCCTGAATTCGCCTGGAGATCCGAAATTATAATATACACTTGCGAATCTCAGATATGCTACGGGGTCAAGGCTAAACAGCTCCTTTATCAGCATGTCGCCTATCTTTTTGCTGCTTATTTCCCGAGCTCCGCCTTTCCTTATTCTAGCCTCTATCTTATCTGCGACCTCGTCCATTCTCTCCCAGCTTATGGGCCTTTTCTCGCATGCACGCATTATGCCGTTTAGGATTTTGTTTCTGTCGAACGGCTCGCGCGTGTTGTTCCTTTTTATAACTGTTATGTCTGCAAGATCCACCTTCTCGTATGTAGTAAACCTCCTGCTACAGGATTCGCACTGCCTTCGCCTCCTTATGCTATCCCCATTAAGTACCTCCCTTGAGTCTATTACTTCGGTATTACTATTCTTGCAGAATGGACATTTCATGATCTCATCTGGAAACTCTGGTGCTCATTTTTCCGTATACAATGGTTGGAAACAGCGTATAGGCGTTAGTATAGTTTATTATTAGGTATCCCGAGTATACGCTACCGATATGGCCCGAAAACTGGGTAGTATTTGAATAACACTGCACATAAAATGTGTGATTTGAGCTTATTGGCATGTACACTGCATTTGATGGCGGATTATCTATGTTCTGCATGTATGCAAGCGACTGCAGGCTCGTGCATCCAATTGCAGTTACCTTTATGGGATACTGGGTGGCCTGGAAGAGGTTTACCTGCAGTATGCCATTCTGCGCAAGATATTCGTTGTTGCATGACAATCCTGCAGGCAGTATGCATTCCTGCGGAGTGACGGAGTTAAGGTTTATGAGAGAGAACAGTGCAACTGCAACTATTGACATGATAAGTATTGCCCAGCCATAAGTGGATAGGTACTCGATTGCACTTTGTGCTTTCATAATTGTATTTTATATCGATAGCAATATATAACAGAAACATAAACGGCAGTTGGCAGGAATACCTAAAGATTTAATAACTTTCAAACGGGTATTATATGGCAACAATAGGTATTGAAATGACACAGGAAAGGCCGTTTGATCTGCTAAACAAATCAATAGGACAGCAGGTACTTATTAGGCTGAAGAATGGGACCGATATACGTGGAAAGGTTTCATCATTTGATGCACATATGAACATGGTCATGGAAAATGCAGAGGAGCTTGACGAAGGAAACCTGAAGGCAAAGCTGGGTACGATACTGCTTAGGGGCGGAAACATACTTTTCATATCGCCCGTATAAAAGGTTGGGCTTGTGGCGCGTGACTTTCACAGGGTAGGCGTTCTGATTTTCATCGAGTCTAAAGGAAAGGTACTGCTCATAAAGAGAAGGAATACGGGATACCGCGACGGGTGGTATTGTCTTGCAGGAGGGCATCTTGATGCGAAAGAGAGCATTATTGAAGCAATAGCAAGGGAGGCTGAAGAGGAACTTGGAATAATAATACACAGGAGGGAACTGCGGCCGGTTAACATAATACATAAGCTGGAAAAAGGGGACTCTTCAATAATATTCACCGCGTGGCCAAGGAAGTGGAGCGGAGCCATCAGGAATGCTGAGCCTGAGAAGTGCTCTGAAATTGGATGGCACCAGCTGGACAGGCTTCCGAAAAGGACGATACCGTACGTAAGGGAGATTATTAAGAATATCGGGAAGAATGTAGTCTATAGCGAGCATGGTTGGAAATAAGGGCTCCTGGCGCAACGGTAGCGCGCCTGCATGGCATGCAGGAGGTTGCGGGTTCAAATCCCGCGGAGTCCACATTTTTACTGCGGTTGTTCCTTACTGACATCCTCGCCTATCTGAAGGATAGGAGGTTCCTTTTAGTTTGGCATTTCTATCATTCATAGACTATTGATTCTGGGCGTATCAGTGCTGCCATTGGACACATCCCTGTCTGTGTTCAATTGACCTATGTTGCTGTTTATTGGTTGACGCAAAGTGATATTGAATGATGCATTTGCATCTGCATGGTCAACGTGGCCACACGAATGGCACACAAATTTCTTTGAATCCCTAATCCCCATGTTTCCGCACCTTGAACACTCTTTCGACGTGTTTTTAGGCTCTACATAGGTTAGTGGTATTCCACATAATTTAGCCTTGTATTCTGCGAAGTTCTGCAACTGATAGAATGACCAACTGTGCAGGCTGTAGTTGAACTTCATCGTATGTTTCCTGTTGCTCCTGATTCCATCAAGTTGCTCAAGTTTGATTCCTGCATTGTTTATGATTGCAATGTTGACTATCTCTTTTGCAATCTTATGGTTGAGGTCTCTAATTATCCTTGATTCCCTGTTCTTTATCTTCTTGGCGAGGCGCAGTTTGCCTTTCTTTTGTAAGTCTTTCCTAATGTTTTTGTATTTATTGTGAACATGAAGTGCCTCCTTACCGAGTTTCCATACCTTTCCTGTTGAAGGATTGGCTACAACTGCGATATGTCCTGTTGTGTTCCTGTCAACACCAATCCATACCTTTGGCGTTATCTGAAGTTGTTCTTTTACGCTGACTGAGACATAAGCATACTCATTGTCAAGCTCTATCTGATTTATTTTTTCAAATAGTAGTTCCGAAAGCTCCTCATTATAACCGATTCTTCCACTATTATTTCGGACATCAGGATTTTAACCCTGACTCTCAGTCAAACAGCTTTTCGGCATAAAAAGCGACGAAAAGTTGCCGGATTTCGTATGGGAAACCGGAATTGCCCAGGAAAGCAGATACAGGAGGAAGCCCAATCCATCTCTCTTTGCGAAGGCACGAAAGTATGCAAAAGACAGCGCACTCGTATTGGCATATGATGAACTTGTTAGGGAATTCTACAGAGGAAGACAACTGCGCCTGGTAGGCATACTTCCAGTGCTCTCCCAGAGCTTGCAGAAGCTATAAATATGTACATATCAATATCAGTCTATGCATGGCAGGCATAAGAAACCTGAGCTGCATGTTCCAATGGATGGCAGCGTAATACACAACAGGCAAGACATTATAGTGCTACGGGAGAGTGACAGACTGAAAAAGGGCACGAAGGTGCAGGGCCAGTATGAAAAGGCGCTGAAGGACGTTCTGCTTGAGATGGGATCCTTGATGGAGCTGTGCTGGTACCAGCCCGTAAAGTTAGATCTGGGGGGGGGAGATATATATCCTCCAGACTTTGCGCTCCCGTATCTTGTTAATGGCAAGCAGGTAATAGTAGAACTTCATAACGCTGACAGCAACTATTTTGAAAGAATGGGAAGGCTGCGGCAAAAGCATGGGGACAGGCTCTATTACATACTTGTGAAGAGCTACCTGCCATCTGCTGAGGGGGCTCACATCGAGATCGGGAGGACCGGGGAGCATGGAAACTGCGTTGATGAATGCTGGCACATGCCAAGGATATACACCCCAACAAAGAACACGATAGATGAGAGAGGCTATGAATATTGGAAGACCGTGATAAAGGCACAGCTAGAGGACTTCATACTGAACAGGGCTGACAAGGTGAATGACTGGGAGTCTGCAGCCGTATTTTTAAACATAAGGCGGGCAAGCTAGAGGTGGCTTGGGATGCTTAATCAGGTTGTCCAGGAGAGGATCTCAACACTGTCAGCAAACGAGCTTGTTGATGCCCACTGCCATTTGGACTTATTCCCAGACCCACTTCTTGCTGTAAAGGACGCAGTATATGGGGGCGTCAGCACAATGATAACTGCTGGTGGCAGCAGAATCTCTAGCCTTTCTGCCATAAGCATAGCTGATGGGCTGAATGTGTTTGCAGTGATAGGCATAGACCCACAGGGGGCGGAGAATGACTCAAACTTCGTTGATGAGATTGTTGGACTGATAAAGTCAAACCGGAATGTTGTAGGAATAGGGGAAATAGGGCTTGACTACGGGGTAAACGTGAACAAGGAGCTTCAGAGGCAGGTCTTTGAGGAGCAGATAGAGAAGGCCAAGGCCCTTGATGTACCCATAGTCATACATTCGAGGCGGGCGATTGGAGATACTATTGCAATTGTAGAGGAACATATGGTGAGGAAGGCGCTGTTCCACTACTTCGAAGGAGACGAAACACAGGCGGAGATGCTGGCGGGCAGAGGATATTTAATCTCCATTCCTCCATTTGAAACGTCTAGGGTGAGAAGGATAATAAACGCGCTAAGCGTAGGCAGCGTTGCAGTTGAAACAGACTCGCCGGTTGTTGGAAAAAGCCCGGTTGACGTGATAAAAACCGTAGAATGGATAGCACAGATAAAGGGAATCGCATTCAATGACGCTGCGCACAGGATTACTGAAAACATTAAAAGGCTCTTTTCCATATAATTATGGACATGGGCTCGTAGCTCAGCTTGGATAGAGCAGCACCCTTCTAAACGTATGAGGAAAGGTGATGGTCGCGGGTTCAAATCCCGTCGAGCCCGTTCTTGTAAGACATCATCTATAAAAAGGTGCGTTACATAAGTGTAATCACATGTTCATGAAATTTGATACGGTGGTGCAGATGTCAGCAAATCAGGAATTCGATGGGACAATAACACAAGTAAAGCAGCAGATAGACATGCTACTAAATGATAATAGTGTACCAAGAAACGTAAAAAACGCGCTAAGCGAGGCGCGCAAAGCGCTTGATCAGCCGGAGGCGGGATATGCGGTGAGGTCCTCGGCAGCCACATATAAGATAGACGAGATAAGCAACGACATAAACCTGCCGCCTTATGCAAGAACAATAGTGTGGAACCTTCTTAGTATGCTTGAATCAATAAAAGAATAGTGCCGGACTTTTTTCTGCTTTTTTCTTAGAAGATTTATATATCTAGTCGACCAATTACTTTGGGGATTCTTTTGGTGGTCATATGGCGGAGAGCAAACTTGTTAGCGAATTGGCCAGTAGGCTCGTAGGAGTAGCGATAATCAGCTCTGACATAGCGGACAGCGATGTAAGTGGCCAGGACATAGAAGCGCTAATAGCACATATTACCGAACATTTTACGGAATCGGAACGCCCAGCACTACTTACGAGAGATATGCTTCTGAAGATAATGAGCAGGGGTAGGGAAGTGGAACAGCCGATAAAAGTCGATGTAGTGATGCCTTTAGACTTCAGACCACGGGCGAGGGAAGTAAAGGCAGATTATCTGGTCAGAAGCGTGGAGGTGGAGAAGACCGTAGGGTCAGTTTCTGATTTTGCCGAACATTTCAATGACAGGCTATCTAGGTTAAAGTCGATGATATATGAGGGCCAGAACAATAAAATGGCCGGAATGATTCACGGTATAGACAGTCTCAGGCAGTATGCGGCTGGAAGGGAGATTGCCATAGCCGGAATCGTTTATGACAGACGGGTAACAAAAAACGGCAACATAATGGTTACCATAGAGGATGAGACAGGCACTGCAAAGGTGATGTTCATGAGACCGACGAAAGACACTAGAAACAAGTCGGCAATTGATCTTTTTAACAACGCAGGAAAGATAATAAACGATGAGGTAATGGCAGTACGTGGAAAGATATCTGGCCCTTTTGTCATAGCAAATGACTTGATATACCCAGATGTACCAATACATCAGGCAAAGAAGGTAGAGGAAGACATCTCCATAGCATTCATGTCTGATGTGCACATAGGCAGCAAGCTGTTTGTACGAAAACAATTTGACATGTTTCTTGGATGGATAAATGGAAAACAGGAACACAGGCGCGATGTTGCTGGAAAAATAAAGTATATTGTTGTAAGCGGAGATCTTGTAGACGGTATAGGAGTATACCCAAACCAGGAGAGGGAGCTTGCGATAGACGACATATACATGCAGTATAAGGAGATGTTCACACTGTTCAGTGAAGTTCCAGAATACATACACATATTTCTGCTGACTGGAAATCATGATGCTGTTCAGAGGGCTGAGCCTCAGCCTAAGCTTCCTGCAGAGTTTTACAAGGACTTCAAGCTTAGTAACATACATCTAGTGTCAAATCCCGGATATCTGACACTCGACAAGGTAAGGGTATTGGGATACCATGGAACCTCGCTTGATTCAGTGATACAGGGAATACCAGGATGCAGCTACTCAAAACCCGAAGTAGCGATGCTCGAACTGCTCAAGCGAAGGCATCTATCGCCAATATATGGGGATAATCCGGTGATACCCTCGAAGAGGGACACCATGGTAATAGATCAGATTCCAGACATCCTACATATGGGTCATCTGCACAAGAACGGATATGCAGAGTACCATGGCACCATCATAGTTAATAGCGGAACATGGCAGTCGAGGACTTCTTATCAGGTGAGCAAGGGGCACATACCAACCCCGGCGCTTCTTCCAGTATATGACGCGCATAACCAGTCGATGACTGCCGTGGATTTTAATATGCAGTTTGGATGACATTATGGATATTGATGAATACGCCAATATCATGGCATCACAGTTTGATAACGCATATAGCGTAGCTAAGGAGGCACGCGCAAAGGGATATGATCCAAAGGAGGTCGTTGAGATATACCCAGCTCCGGATTTAGCAAGCAGGGTCGAAGGATTGATAAACGTAACTGGACTTGCAGATATCATCAGAAGTTTGAACAAGGGCCAATCAAGAAGCAGGCTTGCATTTAATGTTGTTGAGAATATATGCAAAGGCAGCAGATTTGACGGATATGATATGATAAAGAGGCTAGAGCTTGCAGTACGTGTAGGGTCCGCAATCCTCACTGAGGGCATACTTGTTGCTCCTACGGAGGGAATAACCGGAATAAGAAGATATAGGAATTCGGATGGGACTGATTATATTGCAATACTTTATGCTGGGCCGATAAGGGGGGCTGGAGGCACTGCAGCGGCATTGTCAGTAGCGCTTGCGGATTATGCAAGGAGGATATTCAACATAGGCAAATACAAACCCACTTCTGATGAGATAGAAAGATATGTTGAGGATGTGGATCTTTATCATACTAGGGCAGCCAGATTGCAGTACAGACCGCCTGATGACGATCTTAGAGTCATAGTAAGCAACTGCCCGATATGCGTTGATGGAGTACCTTCTGAGACAATAGAGGTCGGGGTGCACGCAAACTTGAAAAGGATAGGGTATGATAACAAGGAGGTGCCGCTCTCGAATAGGGTGAGGGGAGGGGTTGCCCTAGTTCTTTGCGAGGGCATAGCACAGAAGGCAAAAAAGCTGCTCAGAGAGGTAAAGCCTTTTGGGCTTGATTGGGACTGGATCAATGGAATAATAAAAGTAGACGTCAAGCGGTCAGAGCAGGACAAGCCAAAGTCAACGTTCCTTGATGAGCTAGTTGCAGGAAGGCCCATACTTGCATATCCAGGATATGTTGGCGGGTTCAGGCTGAGGTATGGGAGAAGCAGGATGACAGGCATAGCAAGCAAGGGCTTCAGCCCTGCCACAATGATAATAGCCATGGGGTTCATAGCTGTAGGCACGCAGTTGAAGATGGAGATTCCCGGAAAAGGATGCATAGCAGTGCCAGTAGATTCGATAGAAGGTCCCTTTGTAAGACTTAAGACAGGGGAGGCGCTTAGGATAAATGATGCCAGGACTGCAATGGAACAGAGGAACAATATCGCAAAGATACTCTCTCTTGGAGATATACTTATAACGTTTGGTGACTTCAGGAAGGCGAATTCGCAACTAAAACCCACAAGCTATGTGGAAGAACTGTGGGAAAAGCAGGTCAGAAAGGCGGGATTTGGCAGTGACATAGACCACACATCAATTGATTTCGAAAACGCATTTGCGCTTTCAATAAAGTACAGTGTACCAATACATCCCAAATTCCTGTTCGAGTTTCAGGCCCTAAGCAAGTCCGAGATTATAGAACTGGCAATGCACATAATACGAAATTCGAGGATAAGCGGTAAAAGCGTGTACGAATTGGAGGGAATGGAGCTAGGACTGGGAGAGCATACGGCAAGATACCTTGAGCTACTTAATGTCGAGCATAAGTTGCTGGGAGACAGCATACATATACCAAAAGACCATGCGCGGTCACTGCTATGCTCTTTGGGATTTGTGAATCCTGACGGATCATTAAAAGTCAATGAGATTGTCGTAGATGAATATGACAACCAGGCGCAGGATGCGATATCTATGCTGGGAAAGGTAGCGCCATTTTCCATACCCAAGAGGTCTACTTATATAGGGGCCAGAATAGGCAGGCCGGAGAAGGCTAAGGAGAGACTTATGAGACCTGCACCAAATGTGCTTTTCCCAATAGGCAACTATGGAGGTCGGGACAGGAACATAACTAGCGCATACATAAATTGTACAAAGAGATTCAGGCCGGAGATTACGGTGGAACTTGAGAAATATGTATGCCCAAAATGCAAGCGCACTATATCTTCTCAGGTATGTTATGATTGCGGGGTCAGAGCAGTGCAGGGAATGTTCTGTACTTCCTGCAAAACTATTGTGAACGGACCAATATGCAAGAAGTGCGGCTCTGATCCAGTATTATACGAGGGAAGGAATGTTGACCTTACAAAGCTTGTTACGGAGGCCTTGAAGAAATCAAAAACACAGAAGCTTCCTAACGTAATGAAGGGCGTGAAAGGCATGGGCAGCAGGGATAAGCCCGTGGAGCAGCTTGAGAAGGGAATTCTCAGAGCGCTGAACGGGGTATATGTATTTAAAGACGGGACGTCCAGATTTGACGCCACAGACGTCCCCATAACCCATTTTTATCCTGCGGAGATTGGAGTAAGCGCAGATAAGCTGCGGGAACTTGGATACGATGTTGACATCAAAGGCAACAGGCTGGAAGATGAGCATCAGTTGATTGAGATGCGCCATCAGGATGTTATATTGAACATGAGAGGCGCAGAGTATATGCTTAAGATTTCCAGATTCGTGGACATGATGCTTGAGAGGCTTTATGGAATGAAACCGTTTTATAATGCAGAACGCATATCTGATATGGTGGGCAAACAAGTAATAACTCTATCTCCGCACACGTCGTGTGCGGTGCTTGGCAGGATTATAGGGTTTACTGATGCGAATGTGGGCTTTGCACATCCATACACTATATCTGCAAGGAGAAGAAACTGCGATGGGGACGAGGATACTACAATGCTGCTGCTTGATGCTCTGATTAATTTTTCAAGGGAATATCTTCCACAGACGGTGGGGGGCACCATGGATACTCCACTGATATTAAGCGTTAACATAAAGCCTGAAGAGGTGGACGATGAGGTCCACGCAATGGAGATTGTGGACAGTTATCCCTTGGAGTTTTATGAAAAGACATACTCTTCCCCTGCACCTTCGGAGATAAAGATGGAGTGTGTTGAGAGCAGGCTTGGAGGGAAGGATGCGTATGGGGGGATAATGTTCACGCACAACTCGTCGGATACTGCAATTGTGGTATCTCCAAAGAAGAGCACATATACAATACTCAAGACAATGCAGGAGAAGCTTGACGCGGAGTTTGAGCTTATGGACAAACTAGAGTCGGTGGACATAAAGGATGCTGCAAGGAAGGTGATACTCAGCCATTTCATACCTGACCTGATAGGCAACATGCACTCATTTTCAAGGCAGATATTCAGATGCATCGTGTGCAATGCAAAATACAGGAGAGTGCCGCTTTCCGGAGTCTGCCAGAGAGACGGGGGAAAACTTCTGCTTACTATATCAAAAGGCAGCATAGAGAAGTACCTGAACATGGCCATAAACCTGGCAGAGAGATATAATTTGGATAATTACATAAAACGGTTGCTCTACCTGATAAAAGAAGAGATTAACGACGTGTTCGGCGGCATCGGGACCGCAGGGACTGAGACCCCTGACAGACAGCAATTCAGCTTGCTTAAATTTGTGTGAACAGGATATAATGATAAAAGGGTTTACCCTAAAATATACAATAGTGATTCAATGATAAATGTAGGGATGTATTATAGTGTAAGACCGGGACATGAAGCAGAGTTTGAGGGCGCCTTTTCCGCAGTTGTAGGGCATCTAAAAGGTTCTGGAGTAGGAATAAAGGATGCGAAATTGTACAAAGAAGTTGGCAAATCGGAGTACATGATATATACAGAGTGGGACGGACTTGAATCGTTCAAGAACTTTGTTCAGAGCAGGAGTTTCAATGATACAGTAAGCCAAGGCAGGTCGATAATAGATGGCAGGCCAAGACACAGAATATTTACGGACATAAAGGAGCAATAACCTAAAGTCAGAATATTTCTGGAATTTAACAACGTGAGCGGGAAATCCCACATGCTTTGGCGGTGGGATGAGAGCGAACCGCAGAAAAGTGTATAAAGATGGATAACGACATGAAGGTCATGGAACTGACAAGAGCCTATAAACTCAGGATCTATCCTGATGCCACAAGGCAGGCAGAGATAGACGAAAGGCTGATCCTTGCACAACAGTTCTACAACAAGATTCTTGAGAAGTCGATTGCGTCTTATAGGAATGGAAAGGCAAAAGTTTCAATGGCTCAATTCAATAAGTTCGTGAAGGAAATAATCCAAGCGGACAAGAAATACCTGAAACTCTATTCGCAGACAAGATGCGAGATAGAATACAGGCTTATGAAGGCATATCAGAACTTCTTCAGGAGGCTCAAGGAAGGAAACAGAAAGGCAGGCTTCCCAAGATTCAGGTCAAGGGACAGGTACAAGTCAATAACATACCCGCAGGACAACGGTTCCTTCTCAATAAGGAGGGATAGACTACGGGTATTAAGGATAGGCACTATGAGAATCGAACTTCACAGAAAGATGGAAGGCACAATAAAGACGCTTGCGATAAAGAGGGAAGGAGGAAATTATTATGCGGTCTTCACCACCATAAATGACATCAAAGTTCCAGAAGTGAAGGACACCAATCCCGTAGGAATAGACCTGGGACTGCACTCGTTCGTTGCAATGTCGGACGGGAAAAACATAGAGAAGCTGAAGTTCGTGAAGAAGTCCGAAAAACATATTGCAAGATGGCAGAGGATAGTCGCAAGGAGGAAGAAAGGCTCAAGGAGAAGGGAAATGGAAAAAGAGATGCTGTCAAAGAAATGGGAACACACAACGAACCAGTCCGACGATTTTGCACATAAGCTATCGGGCAAACTGGTAAATTCAAGATACACCTCATTTGCTGTGGAAGACCTTCACATTCAGAACATGGTAAGGAATCACAGACTCGCAGGTGCGATTCATAATGCTTCATGGAACAGGTTCATGAACATGCTTTCATACAAGGCTGAAAGTGCCGG
>JAMCSX010000006.1 GCA_023379055.1 Candidatus Martarchaeota archaeon
GACCGGTGCAGTATCCTTTACTTTTGGAATTGCAGTTTCAGTTGAAGTTATAAAGATTGCATAATAATTGCCTGCCTCACGTTTTATCGAAAGCGTCTTTGTTTTTTCTCCTATAGGCCTATGAAATTCAATCTTCATTGTTCCGATTCGTGAAACCCTGAGCCTGTCCTCTTTCTTTATCTTTTCAATGGAGAATGAGCCGTTGTCCTGCGGGTATGTCAATGATTTGTACCTGTCCCTTGACCTGAATCTTGGAAATCCGACTTCCTGTTTCTTTCCCTGCTTCTTCTCATTTACTCTTCTTAAGAAGTTCTGATATGCCTTTATAAGCCTGTATTCTATCTCGCATCTTGTCTGCGAGTATAGTTTCAGGTATTTCTTGTCTTCTTGAATTATCTCCTTGACAAACCTGTTGAACTGTGCAATCGATACTTTCGTCTTTCCGTTCTGGTAGGATGCGATTGACTTCTCAAGAATCTTGTTGTAGAACTGCTGTGCAAGGATCAGCCTTTCATCTATTTCTTTCTGCCTTGTGGCATCAGGATAGATCCTGAATTTGTAGGCTCTTGCCAGTTCCATGACCTTTATATAGTTATCCATCTTTATACACTTATCTGCGGTTCGCTCTCATTCCACCTCCGAATGGAACTCTCTGAAGAGGGCGTGGGATTTCCCGCTCACGGTGTTAAATGTGGTTCTATAAACGCGAAAGGAAAGTATAAACTGATAGAAAGGGACGGTATTTTTGCGATAATAGTGCACAACAGAAAGGTTCTCCTGCTGAAGCGCAGAAATCTGCCGGTAGTGATAAACCCTGGTATATGGTCATTTCTCAGCGGCGCGAGGGAAGGGAAGGACAGATACCTGGCAACAGCATACAGGGAGATAGAGGAGGAATCTGGGATAAAGAAAGAGTGCCTTAGGCTGCTGTACTCCGGCCGCATAAATGTAATTGACCTGAAAAAGGGATTCTCGTGGCCCAACAGGCTATACCTCTTCAGGTCGAGCACAGGTAAGGTAAGGCTTGACTATGAGAATGCAGGGTATAGGTGGGCTACGCTGGCGCAGATAGAAAAGGAGATAAACTATACCAACGTATTTACAAACCCTAAGCACATAATCAAAATCATAAAAGGTCATATCAATGGATAGGAAAACACTCGATAGGCGGGTTGGCAGGGTGCTTGGCGCAGCAAAAGGCGCTGAAAGTATACTCCTGGCCAATACTGGTTCCGAAGACCCGAATTTCATCTACATGACCGATCTCCTGGGCGGGCTATTCGAGGGCAGCTACCTCCTAATAACAAAATCGAGAGTAACGCTGTTCACGTCGCCTTTAGAGTATGAGATGGCGGTGGGGCAGCTGAATGGCATGATCGGGGTAGTCAATCTTGACAGCAAGGAGAAAGTGGGACTTCTCAAAAAAGAGCTGCGCGGAAAGGATATCGGTTTCAACGGCAGCTTCGTTCCATACAATATGTACATGCGACTGCGCAAAGGCCTGGGAATCCACGGTCTTGTGGATACGTCTGCAGCATTCGAAGCCGCACGCCGAGTAAAAGACAGCCTTGAAATAAGCAGGATACGCGAGGCCAACAGGATAACAAAGAGGGCTATAGCCGAGGTGCAGAAAGGCCTGAAATTAGGAGTTACTGAGCGCGAGGTCGCGGCAGAATTCGATTCCCTGATATTGAAGATGGGAGCTGACGGCACGTCATTTTCCTCTATAGTGTCTTTCGGCAAGAATGCGGCCCTTCCGCACCATGCGCCTGATGACACGAGGCTTAAATACGGCGATTTCGTATTGATGGACGTTGGTGTAAAGTGCAGCAACTACTGCTCTGACGTAACAAGAACAATGATATTCGGATCGGATACCGGCAGAATAAAGGATCTTGAGAAAAAGGAACGGATAATCAGCATAGTAAAGGAGGCTCAGAGGATGGCCATAGCGTCAATAAAAGAAGGAATCAGGGGGGACAAGCCGCATCTTATCGCAGAGAACCATATAAATACTTCAGACGGCGGCGCATACAAAGGGACGTTCATACACTCTTTGGGCCATTCCATTGGCATAGAGGTGCATGACGGCTCTGGGAGATTCCTTGCACCAGGTTCAAAATTGATACTGAAGCCTGGAATGGTGACTTCGGTTGAGCCGGGGATATATATTCCAGGATTCGGAGGAGCAAGATTCGAGGACGATATAGTCGTGACAAAGGACGGTGCAGAGATACTCTGATTCATGCTTATGGGGAGTTAGGCTAGCTTGGTAGGCTACCAGGTTCGGGACTTGGAGACTCGAGTTCAAATCTCGGACTCCCCGTTGTGCTTCTGGGTATAGTATATAGGAACAAAATGTCACCCAAACCTTTATAAAAGCCGATTCTGTCGTCAGAGATAGCGAGGGAAATGTCATCTACAGGGGCTATTTTATAGCAATTTTAAACTTATCACAAGAGGAACATCGCCACCTAGACTTGAATTTACCTCCATGTAAAGTTTCATATCCGCCTACCTGACTCCATTTATGCAGTCCAAATAAACATAGTACAGACATAATGTTACCTAGATACGCTTCCACTTAAAGCTTAAAAAGAGGTAGTTATTGATCTAAATAATCTCCATTGGAACTTCCCGAAACTAAGAGTCCCTTGGAATTAGGTAATAGCGTTCCTTCTGCGTTACACAAAACAGGCAACACTATAGAATAACTCTGACCATTATTATTTCCAGCTATTCTTACAACTTCACCAACTGCAATAGTGCTATTACTTTGTGCTATTTCTTCAAGGTCTTTACATACGTAGCTTCCTGCTCGAGTTTCATTTTGATAGCAGTTAATCCCACCTTGCTCTCCCGTTTCAAAAGCCCAATAGTTTATCCACTGATTAATTACTATTGTCAAATTATTTTTTACAATGGTCATTCTGTTACTAGGCTGCTCTGAACTTATATTCTTATAGGCATAGGAATACAATGCGTATGAATACGCCCCATTTACGGGTAATGTAGTGTTATAACTGAACGAAGAGCACCAGTGTACTTAGCTGGAGAGCAAGTAAAGCTGTGGAGAGGTGGAGCTGCTGGAGAACCCTGATCTGCATAGCAACTTACATTGGCTAATATTATATACTCTGGATTATTCGTGACTGTTAGCGAGTCATTATGGCCACCATTGCCAAAACCCTTTGTTCTCTTGAACTATTCTCTTAGTAGTTAATGTTAAGGAAAAGAATGAATCAATCTCTTTTTCATTTGGAGTATCTTTCATATATTTAGCCGCCACCATATTTACCCCATTCTGGTATTATGTTAGTAGGTACAGTAGCATTAGGTGTTTGAGGTATCTGAAAACCTTTGAATCCATAATAAGTCATAGAGAAAGTAACATTAATTGGAAAGGGATTAACCCCGTGTTCTTGGTTAGCATTCCCGTTATAAAACAAGACATAATTAGTGCCATTCTTTATGGGCACAATTAGAGTTTGGTTATTATACGAGATCATACTAGTCCAAGGTTGTGTTGTTGATAAGAAAGTCCAACCCGGACAATATGAAGTTTCATTATACGGTTGGGGTTTAAAATAACGAGGTTTTTGCGTAGAAATGTAAGCAGCAAAGTATTGATCACTGAAATTAGCTGGTATTCCAGAATTGGTTTCATTGAATATCAAATAACCAGAGTATGGAGCATAAAAAGAGAAGTTGAAAGATCCATCAGTCCAATAACAACCGATCACGTAGTTGTAATACGGATTGTATATTGGTGCTGAAATATGTACTGTTTTCTTAGAGTATAATACCTGTACAATAGTGTTGTTTTGAGAGGTATTATTTCCTTGTACTGATGGGAGAATGGTGGTAGGTAATGTGGAAGAAACGGTGGTAGGTTGTGTTGATAACTGCGTTGAAATTGTGGATGTCTGTGTATTATTGCTAAATCTACCTATTATAAATGCAATAACAATTAAGACAACTGCACCTAACCACAAAAAGGAAGTATTATTGGTATTAGTTTTTACCATAAAATTAGTTATCTGGCAATAATCTTAAACTTTGCCATAGGGGGTGACATTTCCCCATTATATACTATACCCCCCGTTGTGCTTTTCTGCCTGAAAGAAATGGACAACCGTTCTATATTAGAACAGAAATGCTTATATATTGTTCTGTAATAAAACAATCATGGAGTTTTCGGATATCTTTGAAGAATGGGACGCTTACGCCCAAAAGAAGCAGCTAAAGGGGAGGCACTTTGAATTCTCATCTGCAGTGGAAAATGCTGATAAAAAGATTGTTGCAATAACGGGGGTGAGGAGATGCGGAAAGTCAAGCCTTCTGATGTTGATCAGGCAAAGGCTTGCTGCCGAAGGGAAAAAAGCGTTATATGTAAATGTTGAGGACAGCAGAATAAGCCACCAGGAGGACATCCTAGACGAGATACTTAAATGGTTCGGGGATAATGGCTTTCTTCTACTTGACGAGATTACCGCTGTTAAGGGCTGGGAAGGCTGGCTTGCAAGAGTGCATGAGCAGCTTAAAGGCAAGATCAAAATAATTATAACGTCATCGCGCAAAAGCCTTATAACGCCAAGCAAACTGCTTAGGGGCCGTTTGCTCCCTATGGAGTTCTATACGCTCTCGTTTATTGAATATCTTTCCTTCAAAAACATCAGGATAGAGAAAACCACTCTCGGGAGGGGCAGGCTAGAACGCGCTTTTGACGAATACCTTAAATACGGGGGGTTCCCGGAAGTGGCGTTGGCCAATAACGGAGTGGACAAGGTCAGTTACATAAACTCCTATTTCAAGGACATAATGGGACTCGATATAGCGGAGGTAACTGGCGAGGATCTCGGCGCTGTAGAGACCTTTGCAAGATACGCGTTGCAAAGCAGCTACTTCTCCGCATCAAAATGCCTCAACTTCATGAAAACGCTTGGATACAAGATAGGAAAAGAAAAGATACTTAGACTGGAAGGATATTCGCAGGCAAGTTATCTATTCTACTTTGTACCGATATTCTCTTACAATATAAAGGACAGGTTGCAATACCCAAGAAAGTCATTTGCAGGTGATACTGGTTTCTTCTACGGCATAACAGGCAGAAAAGATCTTGGTATGGTTTTTGAGAATTTAATATTTCTTGAATTAAAGAGGAGGTTAAAACCGTCGCAGGAGATATGCTATTGGAAGGACAGAAAAGGGCTGGAAGCCGATTTCATTATAAAGCAAGGTAATGCGGTAGTGGGCATAATACAGGCAGCCTACAGGATTAGCGATGAAAAAACAAAAAAGCGCGAAGTAGACGCTGCGATAAGCGCTGCCAAGGAATTTAAGATTAAAAAAGTGAGCATTGTTACTATGGGGGCAAAGCCCGAAGAAAAGATAGGCGGTGTAAAAATAGTGTATCCTTCTGTGATTGACTGGTTACTGGGCTAGCCTGGCAGGCTACCAGGTTCGGGACTTGGAGACTCGAGTTCAGATCTCGGACCCCCCGTTGTGCTTCCGCCCGCAAATAACAGTATCTGACAAAGCCTTCCTGTTCATAAAGTATATAACCCTTTCCATCCCCAATATAAGCCGTTGTTCAGTTCGGGAAGCCAACGCAGCTTGTCGGTGTGGGATGTCACTGGGATAAGTATGAAAACCTATGGAATATCAAGTATACTTCTGCTATGTCTGTTTGCTGCACTAGTTCCTTCGGCCTTTGCAGCCGGATACGGCACGTCACAGATATCACTTTCACAGTCATCTGCAAACATTTCGGCAGGAGGAAATTCATCAATAGGATATACTGTGCAGCTAACGTCCGGAATCAAATGGGGAACTACGCTGTCAGTGCTTAACAGTGCCACTCTTGCATCTGAGGGGATATCAGTAAGCCTGAGTAACCCTATTGGGGAACCTCCTTTTTCAGGAACAATGCTCGTAACCCTGTCGCAGTCGGTGCATCCTGGATCTTACAGCATAGTACTTCAGGCAAATGGCGATGATCCGTCTCCAGGCGCGACATTCTCGGTCAATGTTGCACAGAAAAAGCCAGTTGTGAACTCCACGGCGCAGGCCGCATCCAACAGCACAGTTAAGAGCACAGCCGTGCAGACAACGGCAGTTTCAACTTCAACTGTACCCTATAGCACAGTCGTTGCAGCATCAACCTACAATGGCAACAGCTACGGTACTATGGCAGCAATTGCAATAATAATCATATTGTTAGTATGCGGATATCTCGCGATTAGGATGAATAATATGTCAGCAAAAATTATATGGGCTGGCGTGGCGCTGATACTGCTCGGCGTAGTCGTATGGCTCTACGGGGATTACAACGGCGGACTTATGCAGTACATATGGGGCGGTGTAGTTGCCATAATAGCCGGAACAATGATCTGGCTCTTGGGCGACCAAAAGGGCGGCGCATTCAAGACACGCAAATAGCAGGACCAACTGGCAGCTCCTGGTGGCTGATTAGCGGTTACTTTCTGGCTCTGAAGCCGATGAACGTAACTCCTTTGTCCAAAAAAACCTGCCCGGAAGAAACATGCGACGCGTGATTCTTTCAACGTTTAGCAAAGTAAATTAGAGATAGAGCTTCCGCTAACGATGCCGCCTTCTCACTTCGACCTTAATGCGGCAAAAGGTCGAATACACTACTTGCGGCCAGCTGTATCTTTGCGATCTCCAACGGAGAACGATCCTTATTTTGACCTGATTCGAATTTCCTGAACATGGAATGTAGTATGAATAACGACGTAAAAGACCTTGCAGTCCTCTCCTTTCTGAATCCGTGCATGGACTGATACTTCTGTTCAAACCTCCTGTTGAATTGTTCTACTGCATTGGAAGTCTTTGGGCATCCTGGGAATTCGAAGTAGGTAAAGTAGTCCTTCCAGTCAAACAGGAAGCTCTTCAAGAAACGCCCCAACTTTTTTTCCCTCTTCATTCTTCCAATCACACGAAGCCACGATCTCGCATCTATGAGGTTCTTTGACCTCAGGAAGTTCTTTATCCATCCAATGAATTTCTCCTTTCTCTTCTTCTGTATGTGCGCCTTTTTCATCGCCCCGAATCCCGCTCTCATTGCATGAAAGTGACATTTCTGGTGTCTCAAACCCGCAGCCTTTATCGATGGCGCATAAGACTTTAGGTCGTCAGTGATACAGACAATTATGCCCATCCTCTTCAGGATCTTTGCTGCTGAAGTTATTGCAGGTTTTTCCCTGTTTCTGAGGAGTTTTTCTTCGAGCGGCAGCCCTGTTTCAGGGCAGATTGCGAATAGTTGAGGTTTCTTCTTCCCGTGCACGGATATAAATTTCTCGTCAACGCATGCATATTTGCCCTCGGACAGAGGGTAAGACACGCTCAGGGAGATATGGCCTCTGCGATTCAACAGGAATCGAAAAGCCGCATCGAGGAACTGAGAACATACCCTGCAAATGCAGGGGAAGCCAACGACCTTTAGTCGTTGGAGGGTGTCACAAAACAGAAAAGTTCAGGCGCAAGGATGTTAAGAATGCCAGATCTTAGGGGCTAAGCTTAATAATTTTTTACTGATAGCTTATTGTATGGCAGCAAAGATCACAGAGAACCACACCGATTTTAGCAAGATACCATATCATATAAGGCTTAGAAAGGAGGATGTCGGCACAATAGCCATCATTGTCGGTGATCCTGGCCGCGTTCCTGTTGTAGCGTCCCATCTTGAAAAATCAAAGCAGATAGGCTCAAACAGGGAGTTTCTTACTTATTCAGGATATGTGGGAGGGAATAAGGTAATAGCGATCTCTACTGGAATTGGCGGTCCAGCTGCCGCAATAGTTGTCGAGGAACTTGCAAGGCTTGGCATAAAGACCATAATACGGGTTGGGACTTGCGGATCCCTGCACAGGAATATCGGCATGGGAACACTTGTTGTAGCCGAGGCCTCGGTAAGGCTGGACGGGACAACGAGGCAGTATGTGATGGACGGATATCCCGCAGCAGCCACCCCAGAGCTATCTGTGGAACTAAAGAAGGCATCAAGATCACTGGGCAAGCCGTTTGCAAGCGGCATAGTCGCATCTACGGACGCATTCTATGCAGGTGAAGGCCATGGAAGCTTCAGCAGGCATGAGACACCATCCTCCCGGACCATCAAAAGCGACATGAAAACTGCAAACGTCATAGCCTTCGAAATGGAGACATCAACATTATTCGTGCTTGGCAGGCTATTCGGAATATCTACCGGGGCGGTGCTGAGCGTAGTTGACGTAATTGCAGAGAACGAGGGAAACAAGTTCAAGCCAAAGGCCGGCGTAGACGATGCGATAAAAGTGGCAATCAGGGCAATAAAGGGATATTCAAAAAGCTGACCTGCATACTCGGGGCCAAAGCCATGGGTTGCCCACATGCTAATCAACTTATGGAAAGCCCACGACTAAAGCCGTGGGTAGTTTACCTGCTGGTAGTTTACGTTCCAGATACCGAAGACCACGGGATTCTTCACATGCACCTCGCCCTGTCATCGCGGAAGCCGCAACTTGAAGAAGGATTGCCTACCTGTCGGGCCTGCCCTTCACGTAAACACCAAGCGCCTTCCTCATCGCGTTCCTATATGATACGAAGCCTATTATTACAACTACTATTATTACAAGAAAGAACCCTATCCCAAGGCTATGCAGATTGTGTACCTCTAATGGGGTTACTATGGCATAATTCAGCAGTTTGGGGAAGGCCAGTATTGCAATGCCTCCGACAGTGAAAGCGATACCGCCATAGAAAAGCACGTCAGAGCTTATTGACCTGGAGACAAACGCTATGCCTTTTTTTGTCAGTTTTTTGGCCTTGCTGAGCCATCTGCCAAAAACAGCCCCGAACGTAACCTGCATGGTCATGGTTCCCATCCCGAAAAGAAAGCCAGGAAGCCATCCGATCCATGGGCTCGGCATTGCCGGAGAGAGGACAGTATATACTATGAGTGCAAATGCCCCAAACCCAAATCCTGCTATCAGTCCATGCAGGAACGCTAGCCTGCTTGGAACTGGCCTAAGCCCGTCGTGGTTGTCAGAAGAATCCACCGGATTGCGCCTGTGCTTGAACTCTTCGCGCTGGTCATGGCTTCCCTTCCTGTGGATTCCCAACGCAACTCCAAGCTTGTCTTCGATCATGTGCCAATGTGGGTATATGCTTTTCCTCTTTATATAAGCCCCGGCAAGAAACATGGCAAGTCCGACGCAGACATACGTTATCCCAAACACAAACGCGCTCATGAATATGCCGGCAAGCGCAAAGTATGCTACCTCCGAGAGTATGGTCCTCTGCAATGTAAAGCCTCCAGAGAATATGAGGCCGGCCTTCATGCCTCCCTTGGTGCTACCGCTGCCGACAGCATATGAAAAGGTTATCGGCCACGTATGTTCGTCAGGGGTTATGCCGTGTATTATGCCGAGCAGATACGATATCACTAGCGCAGCCAGAAGGTCTACATTCGAGGGGTTGTATAAGTTTATTGGGGACATCTGAATACCCGCCAATCAGGGTTAAGTTAGCATTTCCTAATAAATGTTTCTAGAACGTTCCCAACGCATCAAGCAAGAGTCAGGCGAAGAAATCATCCATCCTGCTCTGCCTTATGATCTCCATTGTCTTCCACCTGTTCCTTATGTATCTGTTCAGCTTTCCGCTCCTGAGGTTGTCCTTTATCGACTTAACTGTCTTGCTGTCTGAGGGATATCCCGACCCGAAATCTATTCCCGACTCCACCCTTATCCTGTCGATCTCATCATCCCTCGCAACCTTCGCTATTATGCTCGCCCCTGACACTACCGGATACTTGGCATCGGCCTTGTGCTCGGATATAAGGGTTATTGTCTCGTTGTTGCCTATTACCGGGTTGCTCATCGATTTCGTTCCGTTTACCGACATGCTCCTCTTCGAGAACAGGCATACCCGTATGCCGAACTTGTCCTGCACCACGTCAGGCGAGTCAAGATATATCCTTTTGGGCATGCTTCCAAGCGAGTCTATGAGCCTGGCAAAGTTAAGCGCCTCTAGTCCGTTAAGCGACACGCCGCCTGCCATGGCCCTGTTAATCTCGTCATTCGTTATTTTGTATACCTTTACCTCCTCTGCAAGCGAGGCTATCTCATCGAATAGGTAGTCCCTCTTCTTCTTTGTAAGCAGCTTAGAGTCCCTTACGCCTATCCTGGCAAGCCTGCCTTCCTTGCCCTTGCTTATCGAGACAATGCTTATGACTAGCGGGCCGATCACAGCGCCACGGCCAGCCTCATCCCCGCCAGCTATGATAATAAGAACACACCCTGTCCATAGCAAAGTTACTATAGGCTCTTCTTGTCTATAACAATGAAGTCATTCACGGCTAGCACGCTGGAGTACGGAATCTGCAGCTTACCTCCCTTTATGTCCAGCCTGTTGACGTATTCGCTGTCGACGTTTGGCTCAACTACGAGCGCATTCAGCTTTCCTGTTGCCTCATGCACCTCGGCATCAACAAACTTTCCCAGATCGAAACCATCACTGGTAACGACCTCCTTTCCAACGAGTTGCTCTGCTATAACATATTTTACCATATTCGCACCTTGGTCCAATACTAATACTTGTCGGTATAATATTTATATATGTATAGCATGCAAAGCGCTATTGGAAAACAAAGAGGGATTTGGTGGACGATACTGTTGGAACGCTGCTTTTAAAGGACAAGCAGGCCAAAATACTGTCAATACTGGCAGGTTCTGAAAAGGAGTGGCATATAGCTGACCTTGCGAAGGCTGCCGAGGTTACATACGTCCATACGAGCAAGTTCATAGGAAAATGCGAGGAGGCCGGAATAGTCGGCTCTGAGAGGCACGGAAGGGTCAAAAGGCTCTTCCTTACGGAGAAGGGGAAGGACGTGGCAAAGAGCGTATCGAACATACTGGACAAGATACGCATCCCCGACATGCCTGGGCAGGCTCCTGCCCCTGCGCCGCAGCAATAGTCATACCGCCTCAACGGTAGTCCTTTTCTTCATTGCGTTCAATACATGGGCGTAATCCCTGTAATGTATAAACGCCGATATTGTTACCGTATACTCTCCCTTGTCAGTGCCCTCTCCGCTGAACAAATCGATCTTCGCGTCCTTGGATTCTCCAGGGGCGAGAGTGCCTAGCCTTACCTCCTTTTCCTTGGCTATGCCAGTGCTGTCAAGGCTTATTCTCTCTGGCACCTGCACTACCACAGAGCTGATTACCGGCTCCTGTGTCATGTTCTTAAGGTTCACCTTTAGAGTTGTGTTTCCCCTGCTGTTTGCCCTAAGCTTGTATGGAACAAACTCCGTGCTTATGCGGTAGGGCAGCTGCCTTCCCAGGTCTGTAGCAACATCCTTTTTTCCAAATAGGTCTAATATTCCCATATAATCACTATTGATCGCCTATGATGAAACGCAAGTAATATATTTAAAACATTTCATATCTAACATAGCGATTCTTACGCAGTTAAACATATACACCGATGGCGCGTCGCGCAGCAATCCGGGCAAAAGTGCATCCGGATACGAGCTGCTGGACGCAGAGCACAGCACGCTCCTAAAGAAATCTTTTTACAACGGCATAAAGACAAACAATGAGGCGGAGTATCTGGCGATAATAGCTGCCCTTATTGCCGCTTCGGAGAATTACGGATACGACATAGATATAGACTTATATTCTGACAGCAGGCTTGTGGTGAACCAGATCAACGGAGAATTCAAGGTAAAAAATCCTGGCCTGAAGAGGCTGCGTGAGGAGGTTGCAGGGCTTGTAAAGAAGTTCAGGATATGCAGGTTCCACAACGTGCCAAGGGAGA
Organism: Candidatus Martarchaeota archaeon; assembly: GCA_023379055.1. Lineage (GTDB taxonomy): Archaea > Micrarchaeota > Micrarchaeia > Micrarchaeales > CABMGC01 > JAJZNA01. The sequence continues at coordinate 11,824 of JAMCSX010000006.1, forward strand.
ACGAGTACATATCAAGGGTAGACGCTGAACTGAATAGGCTTTTGGACAGGTACTGATAAACGATTCGCCCCGCAAACCCATCACTTTCAATGGTGGGTCAGAGGCGTGAGAAGGTATATAAGAATGGAAAACAAAACAGGAAACGTGGAAACCATACGTGCCTGCAAGTTCAGGATATACCCTGACCAGAAAAGGCAGAGAGCCATAGACAATTCCATATCAATTTCTCAAATGCTCTACAACAAACTTCTCGAAAAAACGATAGAAGTGCATAAATCAAATTCATCTTCAAAAATCTCACAACGTACAATAAATCAGTTCCTCAATGAAATAATAAAGGATGATAATACTTATCTGCAACTTTACGCCCACGTCAGAGTGGACATACGCAACAGACTCCTGAAGACATATCAAAACTTCTTCAGAAGGTGCCAGCAGAAGAAGTCAGGCGCAAAGATAAAGGCAGGATTTCCACGTTTCAAGTCAAAAGACAGATTCAATTCGATAACCTACATAGAGAACAACGGTTCATTCGGGATAGAGAGGGGAAGGCTCAGGGTGTCGAAGATAGGCACCATGAAAATAGAACAGCACAGAAATATCACAGGAAATGTAAAGACGGTGACTATAAAGAGGGAAGGCAGTGACTACTACGCGATCTTCACCGCAGAGCAGATAATAAACCCTCCAAAAATAAGGGACATAAATCCAGTCGGCATAGATGTGGGGATAAGAAACTTCATCGCACTTTCAGACGGTCAGACAATTCAGAAGCCAAAATTCTTCAAAAAGAGGGAAAAGAGAATTGCAAGATGGCAGAGGATAGTCGCAAGGAGGAACAAAAGCTCAAGGAGAAGGGACTATACAAAGTTCAGGTTTCAGGAAGAATGGAAAGGAATAACAAACCAATCCAACGACTTCATGCACAAACTATCAGACAAATTGGTTCATGGGGGATACACCTCATTCGCAGTCGAGGAGTTGAATATAAGCAACATGGTAAGGAACCACTGCCTCGCACAATCAATACAAAACGCTTCATGGAACAGATTTATCCAAATGCTTTCATACAAGGCTGAAAGTGCCGGTATGAAGGTAATAAAGGTAGATGCAAGAAACACCTCGAAGACATGCAGCGACTGCGGCAACATCGTGGACATGCCACTTTCCGTGAGGAACTTCAACTGTGACAGATGCGGTATGCAGTTTGACAGGGACTTAAACGCATCAATCAACATACTCAAAAGAGCTAGGGAGGGACACTCCCGAAGATACGCTCAGGGAGATATGGCCTCTGCGATTCAACAGGAATTGAAAAGCCGCATCGAAGAACTGAGAACATACCCTGCAAACGCAGGGGGAGCCAACGACCTTTAGTCGTTGGAGGATGTCACAATTGGGAGCGTCATGGATATTTCTGGAATAAGCGGCATCGGAAGGATTGTAAGGTTCAGTACATCCGATGGCGTAAGGCTGTGTGGCATGCTTTTCGGAGATGTACACGGGAAGTCCTGCATTGTGTTCGTGCACGGCATGGGAAGCAGCCTCTTCACCAATCCCTCTTTTGCCCTGGCCTCAGCGCGCAGGAATGGCATTGCATTCTTTTCCTTCAACAACAGGGGACATGACTCGGTATCTTCGCTAAGCCGCATCTCTGGAAAGAGGAAGACAAGGATAATGGGAGGCACGAACTTTGAAAGATTTGAGGAATCGGTGTACGACATACGCGGCGCATTGGATGCGATGGGGCGGCTGGGCTTCAGGAACTTCGTGCTATGCGGACACAGTACAGGATGCCAGAAGGCAGTATATTACAAGTACAGGACTGAAGACAGGAGAGCAAAGGCGCTTGTGCTCCTTGGGGCTGCAGATGATTACGAGATATTCAGGAAGATGCTTGGCGGGGACTTCGGAAAGACCTTACTGCTCTGCAGGAGAATGATGGAGTCCGGAAAAGGCAACCGGATTGCATCTGACAAGATCGGATTCTCTGCACAGAGGCTTGATTCGGTAATCGACATGGACAGAGTCGAGTCGCGCATCTTCAATTACGAGGGCCCTCTCAAGGAGTTTGGTGGCATAAGGATACCAGTACTTGCAGTCTTTGGAAGCATGGAGGAGTATGCAGCCATGCCAGTCAGGAAATACCTTGACATACTCAGATCCAGGACTTCATCAGTGCAATATTCTGACATTGTGATCGGGGGCGCTAACCATTCCTTTGATGGACATCTGGACGAACTTGCAGCAGTAGTCTCCAAGTGGACTGCCAAAGTGTTGCATTCAAAAGCAGCCTTACCTTGATGTTCTGTCGAACTCCTTGAGCATTGCGGGTATCGCTTCGACCACGTCGTTAGCTATTATGTGGTAACCCTTTTCCCTGAAGAGCAGATCTCCTATTTGCGAATGCAGATATGCGCCTGCAACGGCAGACACGAATGCGTCTGCGTTCCTCGCCGCAAATCCGCCTATTATGCCGGACAGGACGTCGCCCGTACCCATTGTTGCAAGTGCGGCGGTCTTTGAGCGTATTATCTTTACCCTATGCCCGTCAGTTACCACGGTGTCGTGCCCCTTCAGGAGTATCACAGAACCTATGACCCTTGCGGCCTTCATAGCTGAACGCGCCCTGTGCACCGTATCCCTTCTGCGCAGTCGGATTCCGGTAAGCCTAAGGAATTCCCTGTCATGCGGCGTAAGTATGAGATTCATGCCAGGCCTTCGTTTTATTAGCCCGACTGCGTATATCGCGTCGGCATCGGCTATGATCCGCTTCCTCGACCTGAGAAGAATGGATATCAGTTCTGCAGCAGTATTCAGGCTTTCGCTACTGCGCCCCATTCCCGTGCCTATGACAACGGAATCTGCGCGCTCAGCTGCTCTTTCAAGATCCATAAGGTCATCAGCACCAAGCATGTCTCCATGCATAGGCTTCACTATAAGATTTGGGGAAAGGATCCTGACAGCGCCGATTATGCCTTTTGGGACATAGGTTACTGCGTATCCTGCGCCTATGCGCAGTGATGCAAGTGTGGAGTATGCCGCATTGGATGCCATTACTGGCGCACCGTGGAATGTCTCCGAGCCGCCTATTATCAGAACTGTCCCGTTGTCCTTTTTGCTCGAATATGGCCCCTTTGGCCTTGAAGCAAGATACAGGTCTCCCTGCCCTGCAAAGAGCCTCGCCTCTGCAACAGAGCTGCAGTTCATCAGGTTGAGCTCCAGTGCATGTCTTTCTCTGAGGCCGCGGGGCTTTATTGCATGCGCTGCCAAACGGGATAAATCCATGATATTGGTTATATGTCAAGAAATAAATGATTTATGTTGGCAAGACTACAGAATAGGCTTAGAAAGCTTGCGGATGCAGAACCATACCCGCAAATGATGATATGCTAAGGGTTGACGGAAGGACAGAGGGGCGTGGCGCAGAAGACTGATTCTTAGTCTGTTAGGTTGCAAATGAGCAGCGATGGCCCCCTCAGCAAGGTATTTAAAACATGGCAGGAATATATATTGTGGGATATGTATGGAAGCATATTGTGTTAAGTGCAAAGAAAAGAGAGAGATAAAGAACGCAAAGCAGGTAGAAATGAAAAACGGGAGAAAGGCAACTACAGGCCAATGTCCTGTCTGCGGCACGAAGATGTTCAGGATAGGGGGAAACTAACAACCTGTCTTTGGGTCCGCCCAACGAGCAATTTTTAGCGTGAGCTTTGCATGGCTGCACTTTGACTGCCGGACAGTCTTCGGCTACTTTGTCTGTATTCCAACGACTTTTATGCTAAAAAGCAGGGTCTTGCCTGCAAGCGGTGGGTTGAAGTCGACTATGGCATTTGACGAGTTCATCGCGGTTATAATACCATGCAACTGCTGTCCACCGGAGGTTTCTGAGATAGTCATGCCTATGCTGACAGTATGATTACCGAATGCCGAGAGAGGTATACTAATTATCATATTTGGATTTGCATATCCGTATGCTTCATCTGGAGACAGGGTGATGTTCCTGGTCTCATTAAGTGTCATTCCTTCAACCGCATTGTTAAATCCGGTAATCACCTGCCCGGATCCCACGGTGAATTGAAGTGGCTGCTGGCCCACATTAGAATTAAATATGGTGCCATTCTGGAACATGCCAGTATAGTACACCTCCACAGTGTCTCCGGAAGCGACTACCGGAGTCGGTGTGTGTGTAGCATATAGATATACTGCAACTAGTGCAATGATCACTATCGCCGCTACTATGAGGACTGGCTTGTGCGTATTTTTAGATTTTGCCATAGATTCCGCCTTGCTAATTGATAGGCGCCTTCGGGTTTTTATTAATTTGCATTTCTCCAACACGGCTGGCATTGCAGCGCTTTCAGGCAGACAATTCGGCAGAAGCACAGGATGCACGCCTGGCGCATCTACTACAAGATGAGTTTAAGAGCTTGAACACAATATACCAAACATGCTCTTGCCGTTATCGGTCATAGTGCTGGCAGTATCATTTGTGCTGATAGCCGTAAGGCGGGTAGGCAGCGTCAGGCTGCAGATATGGCAGATAGTCCTGGGTGGCGCGATAGCAGTTCTCGTAACAGGCCAGATATCTGTGGCCGCGGCAATATCGTATATAGATCCCACGATCATAGTCTTCCTCATCGGGATTTTTATTCTTGGCGAAGCCCTGACCAGCAGCGGTTATATACAGTATCTTGCTTACAGGCTGTTCAAGCGCTTTAGATTCGTTGATCACCTGGTTCTTGCCATTCTTTTCTCGATGGGCTTTGCATCCATGTTCATGCTTAACGATACGATGGCAATCATCGGCACCCCAGTAGTCATGTTTTTTTCTGCCAGGGAAGGGATAAACCAGAAGCTTATGCTCCTGTCACTTGCATTTGCGATAACAATAGGAAGCGTTGCAAGCCCAATTGGCAACCCGCAGAACCTGCTTGTGGCATCAAGCGGCCTGGTGAAAGAGCCGTTTATTGCCTTCTTCTCATACCTTTTGATACCGACGATGGTGAGCCTTTTTGTGGCCTATCTTGCTCTTAGGCTATTCTTTAAAGGGGAATTCCACAACAAACCGCTCATGCATGATCATATAAGGATAAAGGATAATGAACTTTCCAGACTCTGCAGATTGTCCATGATTCTGCTCGGTATCTCCATATCTGTTTATGTGGTAATTGAGGTCTTCAACCTTGCACAGGGCCTGAGTTTTGCATACATTGCAGTTATTGCGGCCTTGCCAATACTGCTTTTCAGCAAGAGAAGGGTTTCCATAGTTAAAGGGGTTGATTGGCCGACCATAGTCTTTTTTATAGCCCTTTTTGTCCTTGTAGGAAGCGTGTGGCAGTCCGGATTCCTTCAGCACATCATAAATAGTCTGCACCTTGACATAAACTATGTTCCTACAGTACTAATTGTAAATGTTGTAGGTAGCCAGTTTGTTTCCAATGTGCCAATGGTGATGTTATACCTCAAGCTGCTGGAGTACACGCATGCGACCGCTGCTACTGCAATGGCCCTTGCTGCAGGGAGTACGATAGCTGGCAATTTGTTCATACTTGGGGCTGCGAGCAATGTAATAATAGTGCAGATGGCGGAAAAAAGATACAGGAGTTCTTTGTCATTCTTTGATTTTGCGAAAGTCGGGGTCGTTGTCACGGCGCTTAGCATGGTGATCTACTGGGCGTTCCTGACAGTATAAAGTGGCTTATCGGGTAATTAAGTAAACATGAAACGCTCGCCCAATGCGGGGATCGAACCTGCGACATCCTGGTTAACAGCCAGGCGCTCTACCACTGAGCTAATTGGGCATTTTGAAGAACGGAAACGGCTCCGCGAGATTTATTATCTTGGCGTACATATATGAATGCTCGCCCATGTAATCCGTAAAGTCAATCTTATTCTCGTTATATTTATACCTTACGAAATTAGAGCTTCCTGTGCTATCCGCCACAGTGTAATACATTATGTGATTATCATCCGCAAGTATGAACAAATTGCCAGCTATCGACATTATGAGCTTCCCTTTGCAGTCGAACGCATATATCTGCGGTATTGATTCGCTGCTGACACCGCGCTTTATTGCGGCGATGATAAGGTCTATCGGGGCTTCTAGCCGCACTATCGCAGGTTCCTTGCCTTTCAGTGCTTTTGCCTCCCTGAATCCTGCACTGCTTATGTTTATTATGCCCATGTAATAATGCTGCTGCAGGCTGGGGCTCTCCAAGAAATGTGAATTCTCTGATTCCCCTGGCATGGGGTAGGTGTAACTTATCATGTGCTCCTGCCTCTCTATGTTGACGTAATACGCTATGCTCGAATCGCATACGCTTTCCCCTATGGCAAAAAGCCTGAGACCGCCTCCCGATTTTATGGACATTATGCACGAGTTGGTGTAATCAAAGTTGCTTGCATACCTGCACAGGTCGTCAAGCGACTTAAGCTTGATATATATTATGCTCTTCGGCATTTCCTTGCGCTTCATAATATGACCTCAGTGTGCTACAAGATGATAGACATATGACAGGAACAGCATCAGCTCATATGGCGGATCGAATATTACCGGTGAGATGATCACTCCCTGGCCTACCGCCCTGTAGTCGTTGTAAAGTGTTGCATCTGCAGTGAGGGTTATAGGAAATGACCTTCTGAGGACAGGACTGGTGGTAGAGCTGACAGTGAGATTGAATTCATATCTGCCAGGTTCGTTTACATACACAGGATATACATAGCTGCTCCTTGAGAGATGAAGCTGCACAACCTGATCGGACAGATTCCATGCTGGAAGCCCATAGAGGTTGATGTTAAATGGATCGTCGGATATTCCCGTGTTGTTTATCACTACCTTAAGGTTTGTGGGCTGGTCTATCCCTGACTGTATGTCTGTTGGGGATACGGACACATTGAATACATTTGGAGTAACGTTAACATATGCAGTCACAGTGATGTTGCCAAGCCTTGAATAGTTCTGCACATTCACGGCCTCCAAGGTTATGTTGTATGTGCCGTTGACAGCCGTTGATGGCAGGGTTATCTTTATCTTCATCGGATTTTCGTACAGGAGAGAGGGTTGAGAATACCAGCCTTTTGGGAGATTTAGTGCCTTAAGCTGATCCCAGCCTATGTTGACAGAGTAGCCCGTCGAGTTCGTTGTGGTTGCAGATGCTGACACATAGAAGCTTTCGCCCGGGCCGACCTTGCCAAGGTATATGCCCTCGCCGTTGTGAAGCACGCCTGACACAGGACCCTGTATATTTAGGTAGGTCGCGTTGGCAAATGCCATGGCTGACACTGCGATCAGGGCAGCGAAGATTCCATACAGATTCATTTGCATCGGTAACTCTATTGAAGGCTAAGGTTAAAAATATTGATGTGCTGGACAAATGGCGCTTCCTGCCATGGTTCCTGGGCGACGGGCAACTTGATGCAGGATTTTACTGCCTTTTCAGGCCTTGCATTCCGACTGAGCGCTGACTGTAGCCCTCGGACAACTCGGCCATGTGGTTTATTATTCCCATTATGAGCTCCTTGTTGTGGCTTATCTGCCCGGGTTCTGCAGATGCAGGATACGTTATGCAATCCAGCCATGTCTCAAGCTGATTTTTGTCGTTAGTAAGGAACGCGTGAAGGGCTGCCCCCTTGGACGTCAGTTGCATCCCGTAGTCGGTCTGCCTTACCAGCCCAAGGCGCTCCAGCCTTTCGAGCCCCTTGTCGAGATTGTAGAGTGCAAAATCATATACGGCTTTGCCGCAGTGGTGCAGTATGAAAACAGATAGTTCATCGCGCGTAGTGCCCGGGTTGCCGGATATTACGGAGAACGCTTCAAATCCGAAGATATCGCTGAAGTTCACGCCGCCATTCTTTATCTTTAGGTAGAGCACTTTATCGAATAGTTCAGCAGCGGCTTTTTGTGGAGCAGCTGCCTGCATGCCTGCGCGCTTGACTGTCATGATATATCAATGCTCTCTTCAGGATAGCCCATCTCAAGCAGCGCCTTCTTCACCGCGTCCTTGTGCTCACCCTGAAGCTCTATTATGCCGTTCTTGTAGGTGCCGCCGCACGCAAGCTCGGTCTTCAGCTCCTTTGCGGTCTTCTCAAGCTCGTCGCCGGACAATCCCGTAACTACGGTCATGAATTTCCTGAACTTTTTCCTCTCCAGATATACCTTTATCTTCCTGTTGGTCTCCCTGTCAAGGATATCGCATACGCATATCTCTTTTGGGAGTCCGCATTTCGGGCATATTTCAGGCATTAGACCTTTGCACCTCTTTGATTCAATATGGTGAGTATCTGGGCTATCGTCCTTCTCCTCTCCCTGGTGCTTATCTTCTTGCTTGCCACTCCGGTAGCGGCTATGTTCCTCTTCTCTATGCCAAGGTCAAGTCGCACATCCCTGAGCTTGGACTTCAGGGCGTCGTCTGAGAGAACCTTTAGATCCTTTATCTTCATCGTTATCAGCGTGTATTTATGGGCTATCCTGGTATAAATTGCTTCTGGTCACCGTTTTGATGCGGCGATGACGTTTGGAAGCGCTATCTTCTTTAGATTCCCTTGCGGGAACTTCGTTCCGGGCTGGACTATCCTCACCTTTATGCCTATCGCCCCATATTTAGGATATGATGCAAGCTTCGCTTCGTCTATAAGCGTGGTTACATGCCCTGCCTTCGGAAGGTATCCGAGCCTGAGTTTTATCTGTCTTGCCTTTGCGCCTTTTGCTGCGAGCTTTCCGGTAGCTATTATCTCTGCGCCAAGCGCACCGTTTGCCATTATCTCCCTTATAGTTGAATGTAACATCCTTCTGGCGTTTCCACCCCGCTCAAGTGAGTTTGCAACATATCTTGCCACAAGCCTTGGCTCGAGCTTCTGGTTCTGCACCTCTGCAACGCTTATCTGCGGGTTCTCTATTCCGAACTTCTTCTTCATGCTCTCGGTGAGCGCATCTATGGTCTCGCCGCCTCTGCCTATAACCTTTCCGGGGTTTGTCACATGCACTGTTATCCTTGTGATCATTGGTGTCTTCTGTATCTCAACCCTTGAGAAGCCTGCCCTTATAAGCCTCTTTTCGAGGAATTTGGAGATGTTGCTCTTTATCATCAAGTCGTCTATGAATTTTCTCTCTATTACCATATTGTCATCCCTTATTGGCAGATACTGCAGCCTCTTTTTTTGCATCCGGATCTGGCGCAGAGACAGGGCTGGCTTCAGTTTGCATAGCCTTGTTCTCCTTCTTAGCCTGGGGCTTTGCTGAATTCTTCTGCTCCTTACCTGCCCCCTTTTTGACGTTCCTCTTGTTTATGAAGTGCCTCATGCCCTTTGTAAGGGCATCTGAGAACTCGTCTGCAAGCACTATCTCGATCTTTGCATACTCTATGTCGCTGTGGTTGGTGGCAGACCTGCCATACATTCCCCTGCCCCACGCAATGCTTCCCTTTGACGGATACCTTCGCTCTATCCTTGTCTTGTTTGCTGACGCCCAGACTATAGGCATGTCGCTTCCGGATTTTCCCTTGTTGTTTGCATTTGCTATCGCATTCTCTATTGTCTTTTTAACCTCTGCTGCAGCCTTCCTTGGATATGCTCCTTTTGATCCTCCAAGCTCATGCCTCGATCCCATATGCTTGTTGTGCCTCCGGTATGGTATTGCATGCTCAAGTGACATCACCCTGTCAAGCACGGATATTGCATCGCTTGCGCGCATGTATCTTACCGCATCGCATGCTGCGCCCAGATCCTTGTAGCTTGCATTTATGTCGTAGCTTATGGCGCGAACAAAGTCCTCGGATTTTAGGTTGAATGAGTAGTTCATCATTTCACCGCGAGGAACTTGCTTCCTCTTGTTGCGCGTATTCCAGGTGCAGAATGCACCACCCTCTTCACGGTGTAGACAAACTCGCCTATCCTATGGCCTATCATGTCGTTCGTAATAGTGATCTCCTGGAATGCCTTGCCGTCGTGTACTGCAAATTTCATTCCAACCCATGAAGGAAGCACTACAGCCTCCCTTAAGTGTATTCTTACGGTTTTGCCAGGATTGGATTTCCTCGACCTATCTGCCTTCTCTATCACTGACTTGTATGCAGGGCTCATTCTCTTTATTGCACGCCTCTGCCTTGACTTTATTATCTTTGCGAAGTCATCAATCTTTAGTGCCTGAAGCTCCTCAAGCGTCTTTCCCCTAAATGTGAATATCCTGGCCATTATCAACCACTCTTCTTCCTCCCTACCCTCCTTGCAGCTATGTGCCCTACCTTTGCGCCTGGTGGCGCATTTCTGGATACCATGCTCGAAGCGCCCTTGTGGTGCTGCTTGCCTCCGAACGGATGGTCCACAGGATTGCACTTTACGCCCCTGTTAACAGGCCACTTCTGGTTTGTAGCATGCCAGATGTAATGGGCGCGACCGGCCTTCATTATTGGCTGGGCCAAAGCGCCGCCCCCTGCAGCGGCGCCGATTTCTGCCCTGCATTCTGGATCTAGGTCTATCAGTCTCTTTGACGGCAGCATAACGCTTACCCTATTCTCTATGTGTGACTTTATTGTAGCGTATCCTCCGGCAATCCTTGCGACCTTTCCTCCATCGCCAGGCCTCATCTCCACATTGTATATGAGCATTCCGTCAGGTATTGAACCCAGTCTGAGCACGCTCCCCAGTGCCACTTCTGCGCTCGGTCCCTCCTGTATCCTGTCGCCTATTTTTATGCCCTCGGGTGCAATGAGCACATTCTCGGTGAAATCCTCGTATCTTACTCTCATCAGCGGCGCGGAGTGGCCCGGGTCATCTATGAATTCCACTACTTCGCCTATTGCCCTGCCTACGGGAGGGAATGGCTTGAAATTGACGTCTGCCTTGAACGTGTTTGGCGGTTTCCTATAGGCATTGCTTCCCTTTCCCCTCCTTTGCTGCTTCAATCTCTTTCCCATCGGTTCACCATAAATTCATACGAGCTTCAGCTTTCTTGCAACATCACTTGCCTTGAACTCCTTCTTCATCCTTATGTATGCTCTTTTATTATTTTTTATTGAAATTGCCGTGTTTATCCTGTCAACCTTCACTCCGAACGTCTCCTCGAATTCCTTCCTTATGTCGTCCTTCCGCGACCTGAAGTCGACCACATAGGTGATTGTGTTATTTCTGTCTATCATATTTAAGGCTTTCTCAGTCGATATCGGATATAGCAATGCCACCATAATCGTCACCTGTTCTTCCTCGACTTTATAGCCTCATTTGTGGTGGCTTCCTCAACTCCAGCAATGGCGGCCTCGGTCCATATTGACATGCGCGGCAATGCCCCTGGCGCAAGTTTCCTTATCGTAAGTTCGTTTAATGAGCATACGTCCACTCCCGGGATGTTGCTTCCGGCCTTAGCCACTGTGTCTGCAGACTTTGAGACTATTAGCACGCTGTTC
>JAMCSX010000007.1 GCA_023379055.1 Candidatus Martarchaeota archaeon
TTTTTATGATTTCCATGAGTTATACTCACCATTGCATTACTTCGGCGCGACGAACATCACGTCGCGTCAAGTATTTTTCCTCCTCAAAGCGTATATTTACTGCAGAATCAGTTCAACCCCAACGAGGTTGGGGGAATTCTCTAGGTATTAAAAACAAGAATATAATAGACGTTGGTGCGAGTATAGGGGATACAGCGCTTTATTTTGCTGCTAAAGGCGCAAAATCAATCTGGGGATATGAACCAGATAAAAAACGGCAAAGAGAAGCAGCAATAAATCTTAGGCTTAACCCGAAGCTATCAAAGAGGATAACATACTTAAATGAGGGAATAACACCAGAAAAGCTAAATGCACTTATCAAAAAGGTAGGAAAATGCTCGATAAAAATAGACTGCGACAATCCAGAGTTTCCGCAGTTGGAGGCATACTTTATAGCAAAACTCACAAATAGTAATCTTAAGAAAGTTGATGCGATAGTTGTGGAGTATGGAGGCGATTGTGGTCCAATAAAACGCAAGCTCGTGCGGCAGCATTTCAAGGTAAATGTTAGGGAGAATCCGCACTTCGAGGGCAGCGGGATAGTTTATGCATGCAAACGTTAATACTGTGAGCGGGAAATCCTACGACATCATCCAACTGCTAAAGCTTACCTCCTAAACGCATTTACCAGGACTACCGCATATAAGTCATTGCTATAGTTTAGTATAAGAATCCGAAAAGAAACAAGGGAATCCTGTTTTCATTGAAGCTTAGGCCATGAACTGCTATATAATCAGCATCGATTGACCTCTTTCTTTCCCCGCCAACCTCTACCGTTCTTCCCTTTACTTTGAAGTCTGGTGTCTTTTCCCCTCTCTCAGTCTTGAGATAACCGTCAACTTCGACATTGTCGGCAAAAAATTCCTCCCTTAAAGTTCCCATATCCGTATGTTTTGACGACATTTCATTAAGGGCGGATCTGAATGGTATGCTTAGGTATATTTTTGGTTCCTTCCTGAATCCTGTTCCGCATGGGTATACCAGCTTAAACAGACCCAGTCGTTCCAGGTCTGTGACAAGCTTTATGACGGTGGACTTGCTTACGGCAAGATAGCCTGCCAATTTAGAATAGCTTACTTCGTACAATCCTGACTCCGTAATCTTGAAAAGGAGTTTGTATATGTCATTTTCGACTTTTATATCGAGTTCCCTGAGATAGGACAGATCGACGCTTATTATCTTCTCCAGAGCATTTGTTATTGGCTTGGGAAATTCTTCTTTGACGCCTTCATACAAAACTCCCCCGTATTTATAATATTCTTCAACAAACGCATTCCATTTTCCGTATTTTGCTACAAGATCCTGCCTTTTCTGTTTTTCATATAGATCGTTTACGCTGACAGCTTCGATATTCGCCCCATATCTTATATTCAGGTACTCTCTGAATGAGGCTGGCTTCAGTTCATGCATTATTGCGCGCCTGCTAAGATCAGCGCCTTTTCTAAGTTCTATAGAAGATGAACCGGTAAAGAATAGGTTTGCCTTGCCTTCATCGTATAAAGTTTTCAGGTCAGAAGTCCATCCTGTGCGTGAATGGATTTCATCTAAAAAAATAGCCTCATATCCTCTATCAATTGCGTAGTTTACCGTCTCGTATATGTCGTCCTGCAGAAGATATTTAGCGTCGGCAGGGATGTAAAGCGCGTTGCGCCTCTTCTTTGCCAATTGCAATAGCATAATGGTCTTGCCAACGCCCCTAAGCCCATAGATGCCTGTGTAAAATTTGGTGGAACTCTTATCTACAGAATTGAAGAGATATCGTTTAACTGGAAAGGAATCGGAGCCTGAAATGGCTTTCTCACTTGCAATTACAAGTTTGGAAAAGGTATCGTTATCCATAATCTTATTTGATGCATAAGGTATAAGAACATTTTGTTTCGTATAATGAACAAAATGCATGTTTTTTGTTCAGCTAATATTAGATTAATCCATATATAAATGAAAAGCGATATGTTCTTCCAATCGATCCGATTTACATGCGAACTTACAACCTGCTGCCATTTTGGGCATTATTTATGGCGTTTTCGCACGAGGATTAGCGCCTACGGGAAAATATGGTATTGAAAATCTGCAGCTTTTTGGCAGCGGCGGATCCGATCCATATTCTACCCTTTGTGCTGCGCACATATGTAGGTCCGGGATTGGCTGCGCTGTTCTGGCCGATAGATTTCAACCTGACTGCAGTTGACTTGCCTGGCAAGATTACTTTGTTTTCGGATTCTATAACGTAAGGACTGGCTGGAAATGCGCCTGGCTGCCGCCCTGCTGCACCTTCCGTGCCGGATGCGCCGTGGCATACGCTGCATGTTTCGCTGCCAAGGGTTGTACTAGGATATTCTTTTATTGTTGAGATTGCCGCATATTGCTGCCATTTTGCCGCATTATCTGAATGTGCCGTTCTGTACCTCTCTGCGGACAGAGGGGGTGGGACAATGGGTCCTGGCAGCTGCATGGTCTTTATGGCCATAGTCATTGCGGTTTTGTATGAAGGCACTGCGCTTATCTGCACTTGGAGATTTGCATTGCTGATTTCAGACCGGACAGAATATCCTGCGGCTTTCTCCTTTGTCGGGATTATGAAGCCTGCGCATACTGTGGCAGGCCCTGCCTGGATGGCAGGAGTCTGCACATGACATATCTGGAATGATGGAATTGCGCATTCTGCACTGTTACGTGTTTTCTGGACATCTTCATTCCTGTTATCCGCCGTTTTCATTGGTTGAGGAGAATGCCCCAACCCCTTGGTGTGGGGTTGCATCTTTCGAAGAGGGTATATATCTCTCCACACCTGTGATACCCCAAGGCTTGCCTTGGGGAGATTCGTTTGAATGCCCTGAACTTCTGCATGCAGGGGAATGGATGTTTGCTGCATTAGGGATAATGTTTGGCGCATGACTGTTATGGAGATGTCTGCACTTGAATGCTGCACAGCAATACCCATATTCCTGCCGGCTGATTTGACTGCAGGTACCTTGTATAGGATTTGCTGCCTAGGATACTCAATCCGCAGACCTAAGGGTAATGGGATTTGCTGCCTGTGATACTCGATCCGCAGACCTAGGGGCAGTTTGACTGAGACGTTTCCATAGATATCCATTTCATACTCATATGGATAGGACGCTGCACATGTGGATTCGGGCAGTTCCAGTCCGGTGGTTGCGGCATCGTAATACATTGCCGGGTATTGTGGCGGCGCTGATGAACCGGATGTCAATTGGGAGGGCATGATTGGCGCAGGAAAACCAGCAGAAGTTCCAGAAGTAGCAGACGAATACTGCATGTTAATTGCACTGCTGGAAACTGCCAGGGATATTGCAGCAATTCCGCTGACGTCATTCTGGAATGATGGTGCAATGCGCACGGATGACGTGTGCACGGAAACCGCGCCTGATATGAAGGATGCTATATTGGCATTTGCCGCGCCATCAGGGCTTATCTCATATTTTCCCTGGGCATGCAGCACGCTTACGCCTTCCTTGGCAAAGCCTTCTGACATTCTGCGGCCTATTACCCCGCCTGCAAAGAACACCGCATCACTGCCGTTGACCCGCATCTCCCTTAGCGCTCCGTTTACAACTCTTGACGACTTCATCTGCTGCCTCAGGGTTATTCCCATTATGCTGAACCCTACAGCAGAAGCACGCTCAGACTGGGCAATGCGCGCTATGTCCCTGTAGTCACTTACTGATCCGGTGTATATGACATCATAGCCTGCGGACATTAGCTCCCTTACCAGAAGCTTGGCTCCCCTGTCATGCTTGTGTCCTGCATTGGATATGAGCACGCGCTGCGAATCTGACGCGGCATTCCTGTTTATCCGTGCAATGTCCTTCCATACATCAGCCTGCCCTGCAGCAACCTTCTGGATAGTATCGGTATTTGCAAGTCGTACGCCGCCGTCTATGCACCACATTACAGACAAATACTCGGCAGCAACCGCAGGCTCAAGGCCCTTCAGGCCCTCCAGAAACTTACTGTCAGTAAGCGCAGATACGCTTCCGCTGTCCCCTATGAGGAAGGAGAGCTCGCCTGATATTCTGGAGTCATCCCTTATCGCGCTTATTACGCCTGTCGACATTGCCTGCTCGCTGGTAAGATCCGAGATGTTTCCTGTCTTAGCAATTGAGTAGTACCATTCGCTTAGCGGCTCGTAATCTATTGAATTGGCAAACCTTACCGCATGTTCGGTGAACAGCCTTTCGTCAGTCAGTGCCTTGGTATTCTTCGTTATTGATGCCTCGTAAAGCAGCGAACTTGCCGCATATTTGTTTAGCATACTTAGATTGTCCAGGAATTCTGGGCTGGAGAGCCGCTCTGCGTCGCCGGTGTAGTTTATGGCAAGAAGAAGCTCTGCTGCAACCAGCGGGCTCATATCGGATATCCTGCAGAGCAGGGCCTGTTTTGCGCCTTCGTTAATGCAGTCGGATGCCTTATTGACTATGTATTCCGAGTAGGAGTCCACAAAACCCGCTGCTTTAGCCTCAATCCGGTCCTCCTTATTCAGGCCCTCGCAGAAGGCACAGGCAAGCTTGTTGCTGAACCTGTCAATCTGTGCGTCAGTATCTTTTGGACCTAACAATCTTGAAGGAATCAGGAAGGATGATACGTGAGACATGAAAAAACCACTCTTGATGGAAAGGCAGGTGCAAAACGAATCGATGAAGGCAATACTGCCTGCATACTTGACTTTCGATAGCCCAACATTATATTTTCAAACATATTCTTAAATGTGACTGAGCATATAGGTTAGAATGCGTGACGGTTGTTATGATTAATGACATCAAAAAGTTGGATAAGAGACATGTGTTGTCTAGGCTAATTTATCCGCTTGGTTTACTTTTATCTAAGGTACCTACATTAGTTTATGGGATTTGTGAGTTAAATCCATTGAAAGTGGTATGGAGAGAAAAATATAGGCAAAGTTATCCTAATTGTGTATGGTTCTTCAAATATCCAAACCATTTAAACGTCATGTATATAGGTAAGAATTCTACTTCCGGAAATGCCATCATACTTGCACATTGGATTCCTTGTTATATAGGGAATAACACCACTATAGGAAGAAATCTGAAGATATTGCCAAGGGCGAAGTCGGGGGGGCATTACAATAGGTAACAATGTAATTATTGAAGAGGATGTAAATTATTGGTAGGTAAGAACGGATTAAAAATATGTGACGGCGCAGCAATTGGTGCAGGCAGCATAGTAACAAAAAATATTATAAAAAAAGGTACGTATACTGGAATACCTGCAACTTTATACAACAAACATAGATTATGAGAGTCTGGCACTCATAAATGTTTCAAGTCTTCCCACAGATTCACACGGTTTCCTCTAAGAGACCTTCCAGCTTGATTATTAGGGTGTCTATGAATATTTTCCAGTCCGTGGGCCTGTTCCGCAGCGGTATATACGGGTTTGTGAGATTGCGCACTTTTTTGTAGTCGGTATTTTTCAACTTTTCCATGATTTTTTCTATGAATCTATTTTCTTCGCCCTTTTCGCTCCGGTTCAATAGCAGTTTGATTGCACTGAGCAGCTTTTTCTTGTCAGCAAGGCCAAATGCGTTGTTTGCATCGTATATATCCTTGCCTTCTCCCCTGCTCTCTAATGCTGCAAGCTTCCTCGCCAGCAGGTCGTCTATTCCGTAGGTGCGCACGCTGACAGCGCCGAAGCCGCCGAATTGTGGGGAAACTTCGGCCAGGCGGACTGGCTCTGAGGTTTTGGCATTAGGTGTGACATTCACGTCCAGTCTTATCCGGTCCCTTTTGCCCCAGGCAGTTTTGTATAAGAAGTCGATCTGGACTACTTTGCCGCGAAGTATCTTTCTTGACTCGATGGATTCGAAGTCTGCGCTTTTATGGACAAGTTCCTTGAATGCGGTAGCCCAATCGGTGCCAACAAAGTCGAAGTCTAGGTCTTCCGAGAACCGGTATTCTTCCTTTAGATATGCGTTGTTTATGGCTGTGCCGCCTTTGAATATCATATGGCCCATTATGTCTTTCTGCAAGAGGTTTCTGAGGAGCTCCATCATGTAAAACTCCTTGGCTACGAAATCTAACGGAAGTCCTTCTTTAGCAGAGATCAGTTTGCAGATATCCTCATCAACTATCATTTCGTCCAACCTAGCAGATAATCTTCTCCAATGTAGTCAAATAGGTTCCATTTCTTTATGTATTTTCCTGTTTTGCCTGTGCCTAGCTTGATAAGTGGTCCTTCTGACATCAGGGAATTGATTATCTTTATTGGGACATGCCCGCCGGCCTTGTTTGCCAGTTCAAGCAGATAGCCCATCTTTCTCTTTGCGGCACCATTGTCAAACTTATGGATATATACAAGAAATTCGCCCCATTCCGCAGTCGTAAGCGCAAGTGCATATGTGGCTTGGGTAAACCCACCGTATCCACCGGCGTAATCAGGGATATGGAAGCAGTCGTATAGGGTCTTTGCCCTTGTAGAAACTACGTACCCCTCGTATTTTGTGACCCCCACTGCGCGGGCGCCCATGGCTACCGCCTTTACTTCAATTCCGCCGAGTATTTTTGATTTGGATTCCGTACGCGTAGCGACGTATACAGTATAGGGTCTTTCTGTAATTGCGTGGTATAGGTATAGGGCCGATGAGAATGCAACGTAGCCATTGTACAGATATGTTGCGGCCTTGAATATGTCTTCTATACCCGACGAGCCGGGTTCATTCAGGTAGTATACGCCTTTCTTTATTCTGGTCAGCCAGCCCTTTTTTGACATGCTTGACAGAAGCTCTTTAAGCGTATTGTAATCAGTAAATCTAAAGTCCTTAAGCATTTCGGCAGTGAATATCTTATTTGTGTTGCCAGATAAGGCAAAATAAACTTCCTGCTCTTTGGGGGATAGTGCCTTTTTGTTTTTTAACATACTATAATTATTATAATGATAATTATTTATAGTTATCTATTAGAGGCGTAGTAGGGGAATTCTTACAGTATTAATATGTTGCGTTAATTATCAAAAATGATAATTATTGTTACATAAATTGTACAGTAACATAAATTGTACAGTAACAACTTTTGTGTTTAGTATGCAGGATGGACCCGGAGAGATTTGAACTCTCGGCCTCTCGATACTCGAGCCCTAGCCTCCCGTTTTCGAACTGAGGCTCTGTCGTGCTGCTATGCAGAATGGGCTCAGTGAGATTTGAACTCACGACATCTGGCTCGTGAGTTCCGCTTTTCTGTTTTCTCTCGTTGGTTTCAAGCTTCATTCAATCACTTTTTAGCAAAAAGTCCAGAGCCCTAGTTTAGGTACATTCGAACACTAAAAACATAACCGTCAAGCTTGTAGCTATCATCGTTGTAATAATAATTGCAGTGGCATTACTTAGAATTTATTCTCTTACACCCTCCTCTCCATCAAGCATAACCACTATTCCAAGTTCTCAACAACCTCCAACAAGCTCTACTGATAGCTATACTTCTAACTATACAAGTAGTAACTATACTTTATCACAAAAAGTATACTTTAGTTATAATAAATACAAAAATGGCACATTTGATTGCTCCGCGATAGCAGGATTATGCGGTATGAATGTTGTAAGTACAACGACCCCAAATTATAACCCTATTGGATCAGTGTATGCGCCTACGGTAGGACTTAATATCTATGTAAACGGCCAACTATTTTATCAATGTGGTTCCAACCAACAATCTGCAAGTACAGGTAACGTATGTTACAGCCCTTCAGATAATATAACTTCCCTTGGAACCTATACGGTACAAACTTGTTTTGCTAATGACACTTCTATTTGTACAAAGGAGATAACGATAAACATAAACTAATCAGTGACCCCACATCCTTAAAATAAGTCCTTTATTTTCTCTCTTTTAGCCTTTTAACAAGACTCCAAGAGTGATCGTTTTCTGGAAAGTAACTAATCTCTACTATTCCAATCTCTACAAACTGCAATTTTAGTATAAAATCATCTCTGTCTTCGTCTTCCTTCATACAGACTATTTCATCTTTCTTTGACGCGTCTACTTCTAACTTTGTGTTTACTAACCTGGCTTCCTGTTTAAGTAATTTAAACGCGTTGTCGTAAGCTTTTCTACGTTCGCCTGAATATGTAAGAGACACTGTCTGCTTTTTAGGTATTCTTACTATGTATCTTTTGTATAAGTACATTGCAGACCAGATAATAGCAGCAAATATTACCAATATTAAAACATAGAATGATACAGGCTCATTATAGGAGAGTCCCCCATTACTGAAAGTCACTGTTAAGAAAATAATTTGTACTAATCCGCTTGTGAGAACTCCCAATATAGCTCCTAATATCACTGGTCTTGTAGAGCTTATGAAATCTTTGTACTTTAATGATACACTCTCTATGTTTTCTTTAAGATTACCAAAGTGTATCTTGTCTTTTACCATTGTATCTTGTGTCATATCCCTTCTTAAATATATAAAGTTTTATGTGATTCTTCCTTGGGGTCGCCCAGCTCTATTTTGCTTCGCAAAATGAGGGTCTCCCTTTAAGCCAACAACTTGGCAGTTCAAGGAACCTCTACGCCGTTTTGGGTGGGGGCAAAACAGCTATTGGAGTTCTGATAAAACTCTTTTTAAGAGTTTTAGCCGAAGCCCGCCGAGCGTCGCCGAAGGCGACTTTAGGGCGGGCGACGGCTACTCTACATGCTTTTAGCAAAATCATGACAAAATTGTCGATCCTCGACTGATGGGGAGTTTTATGATGGAAAACGGCTATTTTGTATGTAAAAGATGGGCAATTTACTCCCACGTATGGCCAAAACACCCCCTACGTCCTGTTTTCATGTAGAGTTGCGTTCCGTACTTATGAAGGGGGCAGTATGAGAAGCAAAACATTTTATATCTGTACTGCCCTATATCTATAGAGATAGACATGAAGATGGATATATACGGATTCAAGGCGAATGTTACAAGGGATGGCAAGCACTTAGTAGGAGAAATACCTGAATTACACATCGCAGATCAGGCAGACAGCCTTAATGAATTAGAGAGCGAACTTAAGGATGCGGTCAGCCTTGTGGTAGATTTTATCCTTAAGGACGAGAAAAATGCGTCTAAGGGATTTAGTTCTTCTGTTATCAGGAAGCTAAAGATACAACTAGTAGAAGCATAGGCGCTACCTATGTCCAGACTCAGACCCATAAAAAGCCAAGAGCTTCTAAAGATATTGCAAAAATACTATAGTTATACTGCCCGCATGGGGAATGGCAGGCATGTTATATTACAGGACGATAGAGGACACACTACAGTAATACAAGCAAATTTTGAACTTGGTAAAAATGTGCTAAAGAAAATACTGAATCAGACAGGTTTGCAGTGGGAGGATATTGAAAAGTATCTGTAAAAATTCTGAAAGGCGTTTTGCAGTAATAATAGACGGATTTAGATGAAACATAAAGTCTCGTGTTCAATCTGTGAATTGAAAGGTCGTGTGGAAATTGATGATAAAACACGTAAGATAATTGGAAAAGGCTGGAAATATTATGGCAAGATGAATTTAAACTACAATAAAACGGATAAATATTTCTACAAGGTTCTTAGTTGGAAACCTGAGCTCATAACTGAAAAGATAGCAAACAAAGAATACGATAAAAATGCAAAGCCAAAACTTGTAGAACACTGGGAGTGTAGCACATGTTTTAAGGTGTAGAGCTTTCGATGCTAACTATTGAAGAATCCTGAGATAACGTAACTGCTTATTTTGTCATTACGCTACGCTTTAGCCTCTCTACGTTGTCTATTGCCATGTTATCCAGCTCTGTATACAGCTCTTCCTTGCGTGTGTTTATGTAGGTCATTGTAGTGTCAGGCTTGGAGTGTCTGGCGAACCTGCTGGTTAGCACTATGTTGCCGTTTGTCTGCTTTGAAAAGCTCGTTATTGCATAGTGCCTAAGGCTATGTGTGGTGAGCCTGTGTAGCCTTCTAGGAACATGGCTCTCATAGGATTCATCACTTATGTCATAGACTTGGTCTATGTCAGCTAGTTCAATGTAGTGCCTGAACCTGTTCCTTACGTAGTCCATTTTCAGATATGGCAGCTTGCTTGAGCTATTGCGGTCTTTGAAGAAGATATATCCGCCTGACTCTTCTATGCGCTTTTCGTTGCTTTTGATTAGTTCTAAGGTCTGTTTGAATAATTGTGAAGGTATGCGCAACGTGTCAATTATCCTTGCCTTTTCCGTCTTTAAGGTCAGTTCTCTTGTTTGGAAGTTGATGTTTTTGACGTTCAGCTTTACAACCTCGCCTATCCTAAGACCCAACTGAGCCTGATAAGAGAACAATATCCTGAACTTGTCTTCGTCTATTGCCTTAAAGAATCTCTGCAATTCGTATTCCGTAAAGCCTTTGTTCAGGTTGCCGTATTTTGGTATACGGCTTCTCTTGAAACGCTTTACGTAACTTTGGTGTATTAGTGTGCGAAGGTCTTCAACATTGTGCTTTGCCAATGTTGGCAGAATTCTCTGCAAATCTGTTTTTAGCTCTTCGAGTTCAGATTTTTCAAGAATTCGGGTTTTCTTTTTGCTTGCTTTTCCGTTTTCGGACTTACTGTTTTCTCTCGTTAATGCTGATTTGGGCCCGGAGAGATTTGAACTCTCGACATCTGGCTTTCATAAAACTTTTGATCAAACTTTTTCCAAAAGTTTGTATAAGACCAGCGCTCTAACCATGCTGAGCTACGAGCCCGCAGGATAATGTTTGAAGTCAAATCTTTTAACCTTTTGGATTTTACAGGAGATGGCTCCTGATCTGCTGCCAGGACTTATTCTTATATTCAGAGAATGTCTTTGCATTTAGATTGAGATATTTATAGGAGTTTGGATCAACGGTTCTAAGCATTGACACAATAGTCCTGCCAAGATCCTTCACCTTGTAGGTATTTTTGATTTCAGCCATCTTCTTGAAGTCTATTCCGGAATAAAACAGCATGCCCAGGATGTCTATGGCATCTTTCTGGCCTTTTATACTCGACTTTCTTTCCATAAATGCGCTGAATTTCAGCAGAAGCAGCGCTTCCGGAGTAGGAAGCGTGAAACCCTCTTTTTGGTTTCGGTATTTGGAGAGTATGTCCTCCGGAGGTGGCGAGAGACGTGAGTATTTTGGCAAATAGATGTCAATGTCAAATTTCTCAAGCTTTATTTCGTACGTCTTAAGTCTGTCGTTCTTTTCTACCAGATACTTCTGTGAAAGTACGCGCATTGAGTTATAGTCAACTATTATGTCTATATCCTTTGATTTGCTTAGATGCGTGTAGAGGTATATGGCCCACCCGCCTATAAGCACCATGTCAATTTCCTTATTAAGTTCTATGAGCCTTTTCCAGCTTTCTTCAGTGACAGCATCATTCCAAAATTCCATTTAATCGCCAAATATCTTCTTTGAGATCGCATCGGAAAAATTCTTAGCGTACCAACTCCGTATATTCCATAGGTCTACGAACGCCTGGGGAATCGGCACCGAGTTCTTCTCCATCTTTCCACTCCTTATTCTTTCTGACAGTATCTGGTCAGTTTCAAGGACAAAAAGGTTGCTGAAGCCCTTGCCGCTGCAGAACCGGTTTCTTATGTCTTTTATTGCGCTGGCAGTTGCATAGACGTATACTTCACTGTAGTCTGAAGGCGTGTAGCCGTATATCTTCTTGAATGCGGTATACGCTGTGAATGCTATTCCATTTGGAAGTAAGGATTCTATCTCGTTTATGCGGCCTTCAGCATGTACTTGCAATGCTATATCTTTTTGCAGGTTCCTATGGGTAGCCCAATACATCATGAGCCTGTCAAACGCTATTATGGAGAATGAGCGCCTGTTTATCTGAACTGCATTTATACTTGATATTTTTTTAGTGCAGAATTTACTGTACTTAATGAAATAGACAGCTTCTCTGAGAGATTAAGCTGGGTAAAATGGTTGTTACCTCCAAGATAGTCTGTAGCTATCTCCCTGAAGAGCGTCTCTTCCTTCTTCATGTTTCTATATTTTACTTTAGTTATATTTAAATCTTTCATAGTTTATCGAAATATATAAAAATAGGGGGAAATTGATCTTGAGGCAGATAAATTACAGGCTTTGCGCAAGCTTAAAGATTTTGCTTGTGTTTAGTCTTATGACTTAGATGGACCTTGGAGAAGGGCTTAGGAAGGCGCTTGCAAGGCTTTCCGGAGCCACGATTATAGACTCAAAGACAATACGCGAGTTCAACAAGGAGCTCCAGAAGGCGCTCATATCTGCGGATGTTGAGGTGGAACTCGTGTTTGCCCTTACAAAGAGGATAGAGGAAGCAGCGCTTAAGAGCAACATGCCGCAGGGAGTGAGCACAAGGGACTACATAACCAATCTTGTTTATGAGGAGCTTACAAGGCTTATGGGCGAGAGCTATGAGCCGGAGGTCAGGCCGAAGAGGATACTTCTTGCCGGAATATACGGGTCTGGAAAGACCACTTCATCAGCCAAGCTTGCAAAGTTCTACCAGGACAGGGGGCTTGGAGTAGGATTGATATGCTGCGACGTATCAAGGCCTGCAGCATATGAACAGCTCGAGACCCTGGCGGCGCAGGCGAATGCCGGATTCTTCGGAATAAAGGGGGAGAAGAACGTTGCAAGAATAGTGAAGGAAGGGGTAGCTGCGCTCAGGGGAAAGAAGGTCATAATCTGCGACTCGAGCGGAAGGAGCGGCATGGACGAGGAACTGATAAGGGAGCTAAAGGAGATAAACAATGCGTTTAGACCTGATGAAAAGCTGCTTGTAATAAATGCCGACATAGGGCAGGTTGCAGGGAGGCAGGCAAGAGAGTTCAACAGCGCGATAGGCTTAACTGGAGTCATAGTAACAAAGCTTGATGGATCTGGAAAGGGAGGCGGGGCGCTGAGCGCAGTATCAGCCTCTGGCACAAGGGTCATGTTCACAGGAGTCGGGGAGAAGCTCAATGCCCTGGAATTGTATGATTCAAAGAAGTTCGTAGGCAGGCTTCTCGGCATACCGGACATTGAGTCACTGATACTTCACGTGAATGAAGCCGTAAAGAGCTCGGAACTAAAGCCAGAAGACGTAAACATGGAGGAACTGAACTTCGAGAGCTTCTACAAGCAGATGAAGGCAATGTCTAAGATTGGACCTATGAAGAACGTCCTAGGCATGATTGGCCTTGTGGATGTGCCGAAGGAGGCACTTGAGACCGGAGAGACGAAGCTGAAGAAATACGAGAACATAATCAATTCGATGACAAAGGAGGAGAGGAAGTCTGAGAGGCTGCTTAGGGATCCGAAGAGGATAGCGCGAATTGCAAAGGGCAGCGGAACCACGGATAGGGACGTGAAGGAGCTTATATCAGACTTCAACAAGATGAAGAAGATGGCAGGAATGCTGAAGAACAACAGGGACCTGAAGAAGCAGATGTCAAAGTTCATGCCAGGAATTGGAACATGATTAATGAATCTGCAAAAAGACAGGATAATGTAGTATCTGGATAACGGGTGTTGACAGCACCAACAACGGCTTTGCTACTAAAGTCTGCTCCTTAACTTACTTTAGGAGCAATTTCGGGACTTTAGGAGCAACAAAGATTAGCATAAATGATAAATTATTAGCAGAGATTAGAATAGAGGTATAACTTCCTTTTTGATGAAATCAACAAGGTCATAGTTAATCTGTATTAGACTGCTCTTCTTTCCCACAAATTCAAGGGCGTCATCAAAAGTCTTGAATTTATGGCTATAAAATAGATAGAGTGCCGTTATCGTTGGACTTCTGCTTATGCCTCCACGACACATTATCAAAATAGGTGTGTTCTTTGCCTTGATTTGCTTATCCATGCTTTTGAGTATCTCAATAAAGCGTTTTGGCTTGTTGTCGTGATAGCCGTCTATTATAGGATATTGCTCATCAGCTTTGAAATCTAAAGGTGAATCGGAGAGATAGATGATGTATTTTATATTTTTGAGAGTTATCTCTAACTTTGAGGTCTTACCGCTTGTAAATATCTCGTCGGTTATCTTCTCTATGTTATGCACCTAATAGTTCTGGCTTAACGCCTAACTCATACATAGAGTTTATTAGAACGATTATATTATATGCTATCAACTTGCATGGCGTCTCATTGGCTTGAGCTACATAGCACTTACTCTTTAGGCAGTCCCCTAACTTTGCCTTTATTGCATGGAAGGTGGTCTCTACGTTGCTCCTGTTATGATAATGCTCCATAAACTCATCGTTGTTTAGCTGGAAGTAATGGAACATCTTACGCCATAACCGTGCCTTATTGCCACTATATACAGTTCCAGTAGCGTTGCTCTTGAATGGGATATATGCCTGTCCGCCTACTTCCTGAACTGCATTGTAGTTCGCTATTGCACTATAACCCTTGTCTGCGGTTACTTCGCTTATATCAAAGCCCATATTAGCCACGTCCTGAACAAGAGGAATAAACTGGGGGCTATCTGCGCCGTTCTCATCAGTTATTATTGCACTAACTACGATATTCGTTGTGTTGCCAGTTATCGCATGACACTTTATCCACTTATGCTGTTTCTTCGTTCCGTGTTTCTGTTCGCAATAATCGCTGAATTGAGTAGTCCTGAATCCTGTGCTGTCTGGACTGAACTTTGTTTCTATTGATTTGAGAGGCATAGTAGTAATATGCAGTAGTTCCTGCAAGACAGCGTTATCTTCACATCATTTAGACTCTTATTTATTATGTTGTAGTTTGGAGCTTTGCTTATCTGACCTTTGGCTTCCGCTTCCTTGTAATGCGAATGCGCTCTTCTGCTTGACTGCATGGAATAGACCTTCTCTATTGCACAATATATGGCAGTTTTCAAAGGGACTTTAGGTCTGCCAAAAGTATAGGGTTCATTGGGGACGTTCTCTACAAGGTCTTTCAGGAGTTCGTGGAAGAGCCTACCCTAATTATTCTGATTTTCTGTGTATTCGTGCCACATCTGCGGATAGCTGATGCGTTTTGTTATGGTTACTTCCGTTCCTGAATTGCCCTTATTGTCAAACCATCTTAGAACCTTGATTTCTACAGCGTAGATATGCTTGCACGCTTCTCCTCTGTTTTGGAAGTCGAGGCAGCTGCACTTGAAGTCCTCTCCTTCTCTGTTTACTGTGTAAGCTCAGCTTCCTGTTTGGCTCGGAACTATCAGCTTATCCAGTCCTTTCTTCTCTATTTGGACTGTTTTTGCAAGCTGTTCACCCTTTACTTTTCGCGTGTTCATTTTTACACTATAGTTATATAGAAATTGTATATCAAATTATAATTATACTATTTCTATATAATTATATTTAGTATGCATGGCAGATGATGGATTAGACTATAGTGATATTTGGGAATTGTATGGTCTCAGTGAAAATCCTTTCTCAACAAATCCTCTTTTAGTTCGTGGTGGGATTATACCTATAACTTGTTTTATAGGAAGAGGAAATGAATTGGTTAGAATAAATAAACAATTCAGGTCAAAGGGTGGAAGTAGAACTATGATTGTTGGAGATGTAGGAGTAGGTAAAACCTCATTTGTTAATTATGCAAGATATCTTGCAAAAGAAAAATATTTTTCTCCGATAAAAGAAATTCATGTTCAAGAAACATGGAATTCTGAAGATTTTTTGACTAATAGTCTTTTTGCAATTTTGAATACACTTACAATAGAAGGAAATACGGGATGGTTAGATAAAGACACGCTTAAGCAAGTAGAAAGTGTTGCTATGTTAAATAGAATTAGTGCTGTGGGAGGTGGACTTACTGCAACTGTAATTGGTGGCAATTATAATCAAGAAACTTCAAATCCTGCAAATATACCTTTTATGGCTTTAGAAGATTTGTTTGTTTCAGTGGTAAATCAAATTTATGACAAACAGCATAAAGAGACAATCATACACTATAACAATTTAGAAAACTTACAAGAGAAATCCGTTAAACGAATCTTTGAGAATTTAAGAAATACTTTTCAAACAAGCCATGTACATTTTGTATTTATTGGTAATTTGGTGGTTGACGGAATTATACAAAGCATACCTCGTGTTTCTTCAATATTTTCTGAACATATAACCCTTGAAACCATGACCCTGTCTGAAATTACCGAGATTCTTGAAACAAGATTAGAAAAGATGAAAATATCAGAGAATATAATAAAACCGTATGAAAATAAAGTGTTGGAAAAACTTTATGAGTTATATAAAGGAAATATAAGAGATATTTTGAATAGTCTAAGTACTGCGGTCACTTCAGCTACTTTTGATAAACCCATCTTATTAACCGAGGATACCTTAAGTATTGTACTTAGAGAAGTCGTAGAGAAACGCTTTTTAGCAAACTTATCCCCTAAGGCTAAAGAGATATTACGAATTATTTTAGATGCAAAGAAAGGCGAAATAACAAATAAAAGTTTAGCAGAATTGACAAAAGTAAGTAGGTCAAATGTATCTGCATATATACATCAAGAATTAGAAAAATATGGGTGTGTTCATTTAAAAAGAAAAAATGGCAAAGATAAATTTTGGGCAGTAAGGCCAGAAATAAGATGGATGCTCTTAAATCCAGTTCCTACGGATGTGAGACAAACTTTAATACATCCCTTTCCAAACAAGTAGTTATTATTTAAATTGTAGTTTTATTCCCTAATCTGTAGTTTTATTGGTATTTAAACTGAAAAGCTCATCTAGCTCTGTTTTTGACTTGACTTTAGGAGCAGAACCGCCACTTTAGGGGCAAGATGGACCAAAGGAGCAAAGCCCCGATAATGTAAGGTATAAATACCAGAATAAATAGTGTAATCTTGATGATATTATGTCTGCAACAAGCAAAACCATGCGCCCTAAAGAGTATCTGGTAGAAGCAATCAGGACTGCTAATGGAAAGGTTACCTATGTTGGCAGCGCAATTCTAGAGGACGGCACATTGGACAGCTCGGACCGTTTCAAATTGGACCTGAATTTGAGAAAATATGAAATAAATGACAGGGTAAGCTCAACGGAAAAGGGGCTTATACAATTCAAGGCGAAAGCCTGCGATGTCTTTCACGACCTGCACCGTGGCCAAACAAAATGAATGGGCAACACCCCACGTAAAGGCACTTTATCGACGTTATTTATTCAGATATTTTCTTGCAATCCTATCTATTATCTCTTTTGACCTGCCCAGATTTGAGTCGGGATTACATAGTTCCTCCAGCTCTTTTTTTGTGAACATGCCTGATATCTCCTTATCGGAAAGCAGGATGTCAAAATAACTCCTGCCCTCTTCCAGCGCCGTACGTGCGTCCCTGAATGAGATGTCCCTCGCCTTCTGCCTCTGCATTCCTTTGCTAACCAATCTGCTCATCACGAGCTGCGAAGATGTAGCCCCTTTCGTATATGCGAGGTTTCTGCTTACATTATCACTCATTACCTCAGACCTTTCTATGACATTCCTTATCAGCCTGCATGAATAGTCTGACAATATGAATGATTCTGGAAGGACTATCCTGTCCGAGAGCGATGCTGTAAGGTCCCTCAGGTCTTCCTGCAGCATTGATTCCATTGATGACAGCGCGTACCCGCGCACTACCCGGGCTATGGACATGCACCTCTCCTCTATGAACGGATTGCCGTGCAGGTTCTTGTGGGGCATTGCAGAGCTTCCCACAGAGCTCTCCTCAGGAGTCTCTGAAAGCTCGAGTATCTCGGTCCTCTTCAGGGTCTTCACGTATGCTGCTATGGACTCTATCCTTCCGCACAGCACCGCAAGGTCAGAGACCAGGTATGCCGTATCTTCCCTTGGGGGCGTCTGCAGGGATATTTCTGCGGCTTTCACGCCAAGGTTCCTGAAAACCTTTGCCTCTATGTTCGCGCCGTCGATGCCCTCGTTAGTATGCACGTCGTAAGTGCCCACTGCTCCGGATAGCTTCCCTTCAACACACATTTCCCTGTCGTATTTCAGGCGCTCTATGCTCTTCTGCAGGCAGTATCCGAAGAATGCAAATGGAAATCCGAATGATGCAGGAATTGCCTGCTGCCCGTGTGTGCGGGTTATGGATGGCACGTCCTTCCATTCCAGTGCCGCCCTAAGGCACGCATCCCTGGCCTCGGATGCGGTTTTTATAAGCATGGCTATGGCTTTTGCTGCCTGCAGCGCCTTTGCAGTCTCCACCGCATCTGCAGAGGTCATGGCAAAGTGCACGTACCTTCCGTCGTCGCCTGCCTTGCCAGACATTACGCGTATTACTGCGCCCATCTCGTGGTGTGTCTTGTTTGCCTCAACATCGCGCACCTCCTTTGGGGTCACAGTGCGTGTTTTTGCTATTGACTTTATCCTTTTTGCAGATTTATTCGGGATCTTATCAGGGTACAGCTCCGAAAGCACCTTTACGTTCTCGGCCTCAACGTCAAGTATTGCCTGCATGTAGCTGTCTTCGCTGAATATCTTCGACATCGGCGTGGTGTACCTTGTGCCTATTGGGGATATTGCCTCCTGATTCTCCGAATATGAAACATCAAGTTTCTTTGGCCTCATCGGATCACTTGCCCAGAAGTTCGGGCCTCCTGTCAATCATGTCAAGGGCATCAGGACCCGTTCCTATTAGCGTTACTGGGATCTTTATCTTGTCTTCTATGTCCCTTATCCAGTCCTTAGCTTCCCCTGGAAGTTCGCTGTAGCTCCTTACTCTCTCCGCTCCCTTGAATAACGCGTCTACCTTTGTTATTGCCGCCTGGTTCGCGGAACTGACCCTGACCGCCTCAAGTGCAATGTCAGTGTCGAATGGCGCAGCCCTTCTAAGCCTCTTTGTAACTGTGCCGTACTCCACCATGCCCTTCTCCTGAACCTGTTCAGGGGTAAGCTCGCCTTTCATGGGGCCGCCGCCTACCCGGGTCACGAATGCCTTGAATATTACGGTTATGTTGTCCACATACTTTGGACCTACGCCAACATCGCTGAGCGCGCCTGAGGCAGTTGTATTCCTGCTTGTAACATAGGGATATTGGCCATGGTACAGGCTCAGCAGGTGCCCCTGACTTCCTTCGACAAAGACCTTCCCGCCCTTCTCCACGCATTTTATCACCTCGTCTGGCACGTCCCTTATGAATTCCGAGAGCTCGGGGTAGTCCTTTGCAAGCTTAAGGCATCTTAGCACGCGCTTTGACTCGGCGCTGCCTACCCCCTCCTTTGTGCTGCCGACTTCCTTGTCAAGAAGCACATTCGACTTCTCTTCGTTTGACTCTGCCTCGGTTATTACAGCTGCATGCCCGTCGATTATCACGCGGCCTTTTGTGTTTGTCTCTTCCATCTCCTTGAAAAGGACCTCGGTCTTTATCAGAGCGCCCGGAGGGATTGCAATGCGAGTTCTATCACTCAGGAATGCGGAAGACATTGTCCTTAACTTGTACGTTTTCCCGTTGTAAATAGTGGTGTGCCCCGCATTTGTGCCTCCTGTCCTCAATGCCATATCTGGCTTGTCATTTACCGCTATGTAAGATGCGACTTTGCCCTTGCCTTCGTCGCCAAAAAATCCGCCTACTAGAATGTCTATCATTTGTCAACCTTCAGTAGGATTTATATCTGAAAGGAATAAAAGAGTTTATGCTTATTGGCTAGCTGCAACAGTTATTGCTGGAAATTGGGATTATCGGATTATTGGCTGAAAAAATGATGGACAAGAACACTGCTGCAAGGAAGCTTGAGGAGCTGAAAGAATCATATTCAAAGACCAAGTACAACAAGGCAACAAACAAGTACCTTGGGCAGCTTAGGGCAAAGATAGCGAAGATAAGAAAGGATATGGAGAGCAGCAGCAGGAAGGCGGGTAGTGGATACTCGGTAAGGAAATCTGGGAATGCGACAGTGGTGCTTGCCGGATTCCCGAATGCAGGAAAGTCCTCACTGCTTAGGGTGCTCACAGGGGTGCAGTCGAAAGTTGCTGATTATGCATTCACTACATTGGACGTCATACCGGGGATGATGGAGTACAATGGCGCAAAGATACAGATACTTGACCTCCCGGGATTGATACAGGGGGCGCATGTGGGGAGGGGGGGGAGCCTGAAGATTGCAAGCGTCATCAGGATCGCAGACTTCATGCTCTTCGTAGTTGACATAAACAGCTATCAGCAGCTGTATATTCTGACAGAAGAGCTGAAGCTGCTTAACATAAGGCTGAACAGGAAGAGACCAAGGATAAGGATGGAGAGGGGATCCGTAGGGGGATTGCACATAGAGGACAATGGCCACAGGATACCAAACCGCGACGTGATATTAAGCATAACTACCGAGTTCAAGATATTCAACGGCGAGCTGATATTCTATGAGGATACTACTGAAGACATGCTGATAGACTTCATAGCTGACAACTGCGTCTACATGAAGGGCGCGGTGGCCCTTAACAAGATAGATACGGTTGGAGGAAAAAAAGTGGAGGCCATAAGGAAGGAAATTGAAGGCAGGACCGGGATGAAGGTTATTCCCGTAAGCGCGAAGACCATAGAAAACATAGATGAACTTAAGAAGAGGGTGTTTGACAGCCTTGATCTGATAAGGGTTTATCTTAAGCCCAAGGATGGTGAACCGGACTTTGAGAATCCGATGGTACTTGACAGCGGATCAAACATAACCGAGGTGGTTAGGAAGATAAACTCAAAACTTGTAAAGGATGCCAGATTTGCATATGTAACCGGTCCGAGCTCAAAGTTCCCGAACCAGAGGGTTGGGGTAGAGCATGTGGTGAAGGATGGGGACGTAGTAACAGTAGTGTTTGACTGACTGCCAGAATAGGCAGATGTGTATTGAAAGAGCTGGCTTGGAGCTCGGCAAAACAGAATATTAGCAGTTTTGAGGTATTGCAGCTTTCTGAAGAGATAGTTGGCCGGACATCCTCCCACGAATAAATTCTGTGGGGTTCCTCTTGCACTTTGCATCTGTCTTTGTCCGTCCTCATTTGTTGCCATCGGAGCGGGTTTCGGAACCATTACTGGGTTCAAGGTCGCAGGACATCCTTGCGTTGCCTCTTTGGAGGCATCAGTGCTCTCCTTGCATGCATCCCTGTCTGCATGCAATCGGGATATGTCGTTATACCCGTTTCTTTGGATGGAAACAGACGCATTCCCAACTACGGATTTCGTGCCGTAGTGCATCTCATTTGGGCATATCGCACTCAATTCTGGATAGTCCTTTTCAGGACGTATTTCAGACATATGCGAGACCGATATCATTATTTCACCAGCAACACCCATATGCATTCGCACTCATCCCACGATTGGAAATCGTGGGCTTTCTGCTATGCATTCTGTAAGCTCCAGAATACATGCCGAACTGTCTAACACAGATAAATTGGTTGGCATAGATGATATCCATATAGCTGCAACTGCAATGTATTACAATATACGGCTGAATACAAGGAATATGGCCCATTTTAAGAGAATACGCGGACTTGATGTGCAGTCTTATTAGATGTTTTGACTTCGTAGATTTATGCGGGTATTGATGCATATCTCCCAACTTCCATCATACTATTTAAAATTTGTTTTCATGCAATTTATTAATCATGGCGATCAGGTATTGGGAGTATGAGGATGCTCCATTCAAGGAGAAACTCAAGGAACCTAGCGTAAAGGAAGTTGCAAAAGTATACTTCGACAACGAGACAAAGGCATACAGATTCTCGAAGGCGTTGTGCGAAGTTAAGAAGAAGACAAGCCTCAGGCTCAAGGATTGCGGTGACGAGCTGCCTCTGGCAACGTGGAAGAGATATCTTGACTTTGGGGTCATGGTCGGAATGCTGAAACATGAGGATGGGGCCTACCAGTTTACGGACAGATACTCAAAACCGCTTAAGAACGTTTCGCTGTACATCAAGGCATGGATGGATACTGCAAAGGAGGAGGACCTTGCGGTGCTGTTTGCCAATGCAAAAACCGAGAAGCAGAAGAAACGCGGTGGAAGAACGACTGAGGCAGAGGTCGGACCAGTTGAACAGGGAGCAGGGCAGGGGCAGGAGCAGAAGGCTTAGCCTGCGCCGTACCAAATGGACCCGAATCCACTGTCTTCTACTATTATTCCAAACTCTGATTTAAGCCTGTCCCTTATAGAATCTGCCTCATTAAATCGCTTTTCTTTTCTCAGTTGCTCTCTCTCCTTTATCATGTCCGAAGCCTTGTCCGGAAGTTTATTTTTATACGAATCCTTTTCGAGAATCCCAAGCACTCCTGCAAAATTAATTACTTCTTTGACAGCCACGTCTTTTGACTGCGTGCTTATTTCTGGATAGGATTCCGCATAGGATCTGAGGCCTTCGATCGTGCTTGACAGTACGGAAAGCGCCATAGGCGAGTTGAAGTCGTCATCCATTGCCTCGCCGAACCCTTTCTCCAGCCTGCCAATTATCTCATCTACTTCTGCGCACCGAATCTCGCTCTTTGAGGACTTCATGTTGTAGAATATGCTGAATGATGCGTATAGATACCTTAGCCTTGACTGGGCGATTTTCATCATGTTGTCGGTATATATCATGTCCGTCCTGTAATGCGCAGAGCAGACAAGAAGTCGCAGCGCCTCTGCGTCATACATCTTGAGGAGATCCCTTATCCTTATGAAATTCTTCAGGCTTTTTGACATCTTCTCCCCCTTTATCAGCATTATGCCCGAATGCAGCCAATACTTTACGAAGGGCTTTACGTCGAATGCTGCCTCAGCCTGCGCTATCTCGTTGGTGTGATGCGGGAATATCAGTTCTATGGCGCCCCCATGTATGTCATACTGCTTGCCAAGAAGAGTGGCTGTTATTGCGGTGTCCTCTATGTGCCATCCCGGCCTTCCGTCGACTACACGCTCAGTGCCATCAGCTTTCAGTTTTATCTTCCAGCTCGGCTCGCCCTCCTTTGCGCCCTTCCATAAAGAGAAATCGTACGGGTTCCTCTTGCCTTCCCTGGGCTCTATTCTGTGCTTTGCAAGCTCCTCAATCCTCATGCCGGACAGCTTTGTATAGTCACCAAACTTCAAGACGTCGTAATATACGTCATCCTCTATAATGTACGCATATCCTTTGTCAAGCAGCATCTGTATCTGGTCCCTGATCGCGTCTATATAGTCGTGAGATCGCGGATACTTGTCAACCCCCTTTCTTACCCCTATTGCATCCATGTCCTCCATGAATCGCGCTTCGTACCTTCTTGCAAGCTCCGCAGGCTCTTCGCCATTCTCATTTGCCCTGTTTATTATCTTGTCGTCTACGTCAGTTATGTTTTGTATATACTTTACATTGTATCCACTGAACCTCAGCCATCTTGCGATTACATCAAAATTTATGTAATTCTTGGCGTGCCCAAGATGTGCGTCGTCGTATACGGTCTGGCCACATACGAACATGTTTACGTCGTTCCCTCTGAAGGGCCTGAATATCTCCTTGGACCTTGAGAGAGTGTTGTATACATAGAGCATGAAGTCTGCCTTACGTAATGTTGACGCTCTGGTTTACCAGTATACCGGCAGTGGAAGCAGGGTGCCTTGACATGTAGAAACCTGTGACTGCTATGTAATTGTACTGATTTATCAGCGTGCCGACAGTATCCCCGATAACCTTTATCTGTATATTCTTGCAGAGCAGCGGCAGCAGGCTTATGCTGGCGTTTACGAATGTGCTGGTTGCGTTCACATTGTTTGATGCTGCATATGTATTGAAATATGTGGTTATGCGGGGTGTGCCATTTTGCAGTATCTGAACATAAAGCTGGTTGTTCTGTGTGGATATGAGCTTAAAGTTAAGGTACGGCTCGGTTACAAGGAAGGGATCCGATGTGAGATTCCCGGAGACTACAGACGTACCTCCCCTGAAGTTTGATGCAAAATAATCGCCAGTGTATCCAGCCCACGGGCTTCCATAATAGCTCCGATTCCCATTTGCATACTTTATGTTTGTCGGAGCTGAGCCGAATCCTAGGCCGTTTGTGACCCAGTACCCGTACGTACCATTTGAGAACGCACCGTTGGGTATGCTAGCGGTTGGTTCACTGGATATGCATGATGCGTTTCCTGCAAACGCAGTCGTAGTTGGGATTGAAGTGGAATTCACAGTGATAGCGCTTGGTTTCTTCACGGAAGTGGTCAGGGTGGTGGTGTGCGTAGGCCCTGGCCTGCTTGGGAGAAGGACCATTGTAGCTACTATTAAAAATACCAGTAAACCCAGATACACCAATACCTGCTTTGAAGCCATAATGACCTGTAAGGATTAAATACCTTAAGTATTAAAGTGTTATGCTTGCAACGTTGTTTGGTGCTATTTTGGGAAGTATACCTAGAAAATGGAAAAAGAAGGGAAGGATGCGCTGGAAGTGGCTTAAGAAGCGCAGAAGAAGAATAAAGAGGGCGCAGAAGAGGAGAGTAGGCGAACTCTGATGATTTTAAGTGGTGGACGTAGTGGATTATAAGGTAAAGGATATGCGGCTTGCAGAGCAAGGAAACCTGCAGCTTGAGTGGGGAGCGCTCCACATGCCCGCGCTCATGGAGGTAAGGAAGGGTTTTGAGAAGAACAGGCCCTTCAGAGGGTACAGAATATCCGCAATACTCCACGTAACAAAGGAGACAGGGGTGCTTATGAGATGCCTGAAGGCTGGAGGTGCCGATATCGCACTTGCAGGAGGAAATCCGCTGTCAACACAGGATGACGTCGCGGCTGCACTTGCAAAAGACGGCATAAGGATATATGCATGGAGAGGGGAAACAGTAAAGGAGTACGACGAATGTGCTGAGAAAGTCCTGGATTTTGACCCTGACATAATAATAGACGATGGCGGGGACCTCCATACGCTGGCACACAAGCATAAAGAGAGGATAAGAGCCATAGGAGGCACCGAGGAGACCACTTCGGGAATAAACAGGGAGAGGTCCATGGAGAGGCACAGCATACTAAAGTATCCGATAATTGCGGTAAACAATGCCTACACCAAATACCTGTTCGACAACAGGTACGGCACGGGCCAGAGCACTATAGACGGGATAATACGGGCAACAAACATATTCATACCTGGAAAGGTGGTTGTAGTTGCAGGATACGGATGGGTCGGGAGGGGAGTCGCAATGAGGATGAAGGGCCACGGCGCAAGAGTAATAGTCACAGAGGTTGACCCGTTCAAGGCCCTGGAGGCAAACATGGACGGATTCGACGTGATGCCTATGGACAGGGCTGCAAGGCTTGGAGATATATTCGTGACAGCGACCGGCGACATGGACGTTATAGTCGGAAAACATATGAGGAATATGAGGGATGGCGCCATACTCTCCAATACAGGGCATTTTGACGTGGAGGTGAACGTTAAGGAGCTTAGGGAGATGGCTGTCAAGCACAGGAAGATACGGGATCATCTGGAAGAGTACACGCTAAGGAATGGAAAGAGGCTGTTTTTGCTTGCAGAGGGGAGAATAGTTAATCTGGGCGCTGCGGAAGGCCATCCTAGTGAGGTGATGGACCTGAGTTTCTGCAATCAGGCCCTGTCGGCCCTATACCTTATAGAAAATAAAGGCAAACTTGAGAATAAAGTGTACAAGATTCCCGACGAGGTAGACAGGAGGATAGCAAGCATAAAGCTGAAGGCAATAGGGATAGGGATAGACAGGCTGAGCGAGAGGCAGAAGGAATATCTCGGCCAGTGGGACTTCGGCACATAAACAGGCCATTTGGAGATTTGCAGCGTATTCTTTAAGCAATGGAAAGCCGAACGTGCTGCGTGACACTGGAAAGAAAATTGACGAGGCATTCTGGGAGGCTGGCAGGTAACCGTTGCTATGCAAGAGTCCTTGTCTGATATCTTCCCCTCTCCAGTATCTCTTCCAGCCTTTTAATGGTATCGTTTCCGGAGTCTGCGGCCTTTAGATAGCCGCTTGAGAACTCCGAGAAAAGCCTTGGGCTGAGCTGCCTTTTCATAAGGAGCAGGTCAAGGGCCCTCTCTTCGCTGCCTTTGTTTATGTTGGACAGGCCGAAATCAATAATACGTATGTTCTTGCCAGACTTTATGAGGTTCGCTGGGGTGAAGTCGCCATGCGTTACGCCTGCGTTGTGCAGTTTGCCAAGAAGCAGCCCTGCAAGAGCGGCGTCATTGGCAGAGATCCGAGTGTCCTTGAGCATGATGCCGCTGATCCTTTCCATATAGATAGAAAAATTGCCAATGCCTATAAGGGCAGGGGCAGGTATTCCGTGCTCAAGCACCCTGGCAATTATCTTCGCTTCCTTCCTTGTCCTTGTCTTGCGCAGTTTAGTGTCAAGCTCGGCCGCCCTGTACATCTTCCTCTGCCTGTATTTTATTATTACGTCGGCTCCGTAGATCTTTGCAGCGTAAATAAGTGCCTCAGCGCCCTCTCCGATTTTTTTCATCAGGTCAACCTACGACAGTTGCGCTGTCTATCCTGTACCTCTGCTCTATGTCGCATTTATTCAGTCTGACTCCCAACCCTGCCTTCAGCATTCTCTCTGCTACAAATGCTATCATTGCGCCGTTGTCAGCATTGAATTCGTTCTCGGCATATCCTATCCTTGCGCCATGCTCTGCTGCAATAAGCCCGATCATCTCCTTGAGCCGCGCATTCTGGGCAACGCCACCGCATACGCACAGCTCCTTGCTGTCAGTGAGCAGCATAGCGCGCTCTATGGCCTCGCACAGCATGGAGAATGACGTCTCCTGCAGGGAGAAGCAGATGTCCCTGAGGCTGTGCTTTCCGAGCTGCTTCTCCGAATGCGTTAGTATTCCTGTGAATGAGAAGTCCATGCCCTTCACAGTATATGGCATCTCTATGTACCTTCCGCCCTGAGCCTCCTTCTCCACTGTTGAGCCCCATGCAGGATTCAGGTGCGCGGCTCTTGCAAAATTGTCAAGCATGTTGCCTATGCCTATGTCGAACGTCTCTCCAAGCACCCCGTAATGCCTGCTGCTGCCTCCTGCAATCTTGAGTATCTGCGAATTCCCGCCGCTTACATACAGCACCACAGGATCCCTGAGCCCGGACCTTATTCGCGCTATCTCTATGTGGCCTATCCCATGATTCACAGGGACTATCGGGACATGCAGCTTGTGCGCAAGCGTCTTTGCAACAATCTGTCCGACCTGAAGGCAGTTGCCTATGCCAGGTCCGCGGGTGTATCCTATCCCATCTATGTCTCTTATCGATATTCCTGCCTTTGAGAGTGCGGCTTCTACCACAGAGCCCGAGTTCTGCGCGTGAAACTCGGCAACCTTCTTTGGAATCATCCCGGTGGTGCCTATCTTGTACATTGACTTCTCGTTTGCAAGTATCTTTCCTTTGTCGACTATGCCCACGCCGAACGTATGCGCGCTGCTTTCAACACCGAGAGTAATCATATGGACCGCTTATACAATCTCCAGAAAAAATTAAAAGCAGGTGATTTACTGGCTCTTAAGCCCGTTTTTTACTTCGGTCTCCAGTTTTTTAGAGTGATTTCCAACATAGAGGAATATGCCGGAAAAAGCCAGATCCAATATTGCACCGCCAGTCTTGCCTGAAATAAAGGCCGCAGCGCCATAAAGTAAGCTAATTGTTGAGC
>JAMCSX010000008.1 GCA_023379055.1 Candidatus Martarchaeota archaeon
ATGTTTGACAAATTTGACGGAAGGGCAGCAAGCGGCGTTAGGCTGATGCATGTTGCCCCAGGCACAAAAGTAGTCGATGCAGCAATACTCGGAGATGCAATTTAAGCCGCTGCATACCTGGCGTTGTTTTATGACAACCAGTCTAAAAACGCCACCAGAAGCCAACGTCCTCCGTTTGTTAGAGTATGCCGCTAATAAGGTAACTAGTCAATTCTCCAAAACTTTCTGTTCTTTATGAAATTCTTTTGCGCCTCTATCACATCCACAAAAAACATCCTGTAGTCGCTCCTTATATACTTAAGTAGCCTCACCGCAGTCTCTATTCCTATCCCATATACCGACAGCGCAACTATTGCCCTGTATCCGTAGGCATCAACAAGGCTGGCCTCCCTCATCATCTCCTTGTAGAGCCTATTATCCGCCTCTCTTAAATGCTCGTTAGAAATTCTCTTCCTTATAAGCGTCTCGTATTTTTCATTATATGCTGCCACGAGCGGGCTCCTACACGATGAACACAGTATCTTCTTCCGCGATTTCAAATCTATCCTGTCGCCGAATACATGCCCGCAATACGTGCATATGAGCCTCGCGCCCCTTCCGTCAAATTTGTCAAACATCCTGTCTATCACGCTTTCCTTCTCAGTTGTGGAAAGCAACTCACCATACTTGAAGACCGACTGAAGCATTGTCTTTGCTACCGGAGATGCCTGGCCCTTCCTGCATACCTCTATCTTTATCTTGCCGCCGCGCAGGTCCTCCATGAAAGCCTTCGCAACCTCTATGTCGAAGTAGTTTTTGTAAAGATTCCTTGCAGTCTCATCGAATATGGGCGAGTTTTCATAGAAGCTTATTATCCTGTTTGCCATGCTCTTGGTTACTGCTGCTTTTTTTTCCACCACGCCAAACAGCTTTGCTGTCTGGATGAACTTGTACCTGAAAAGATCAGATTCAGGCACAAGGCTGCGATTTTCAAGATCTATCCCCTTCAATACATCAAAGACCTTCCTGCTGTCAGGGCGCTTCATGATGCCACTAAAATCAAGTATTATTGCGTAGGGCGTTGCCCGTACGTTTACGTGCGCCCCGGCCTGACTAGACGCAATTATTGATATTATTCTTGCCAGAAATTCGTTTGCAAGCTTTCCAAGCGGAAGATATGCTATGGCCGAGTTCTCAAGCTCCTCTATTACGAAGAAGCCTGCCTTAGGCAAGAAATACTCCCTGTTACCCGCTATGAAATCAGATATGCCTCGTTTTGCCGTTTCATCAAGGGCGGCATGTTCCAGAGATGGCGCAGAGCCCAAATAGTCCCATACCTCTGCTGCAATGTGCCTTGATACTGGTATGTCCTCTCCATCCCAGTCAGGCACAGCAGCAGCGATGTCCTCGCTTGGCTCTACATATATTGTGTCATCCTCTATGTTTACAACCTTCCATGGCAAGCCCTTCGTTATGAATACCGACCCCTCCTCTATGTAGTTGTACACGAACTCCTCGTCCAGAGTGGATATTACTTTGTTCTCCATTGCCTCCTTTATCAAAAAGCGCGTGGTGTCCGGTATCACGCTTATTGCACCAATAAAGTATCTCCTCCCCATCGGTGCATAGAGTATGTCATCCCCCTCGATCCTTATCATCTTCAGTTCAGAAAGAAGGGCACATACCCTGTCGAAAGTCCCAGTCTCAAGCTTGCTGTATGTGTAAGATCTTGCCATGATGTCAAACATCCTCTTCCTGTCAATCTTGCCGTACTCTATGGCCATTGCAGTTATCTGGTTGGCAAGTACGTCAAGCGCATTCCTCTCCACACTGTGCTTCTCAAGTCTCAGCTTCATTGCAGCTTCTGTTATCGCAACGGCTTCAAGGCAATCAAGCTCGTTGTGCACTATAATGTGTCCAGTTGAGGCGATATGCTCCCTGTGGCCTCCCCTGCCCACTCTCTGGATGAGCCGCGTGGTCTGCCTGGGAGATCCGTACTGCACCACAAGGTCCACCTCGCCAATGTCTATCCCTAGCTCCAGCGAGCTTGTTGCTATCATTGCCTTTAATTCACCCTCTTTGAATGCGTTCTCAGTGGCAATCCTTTCACCTTTGTCTATCGAGCTGTGGTGTATGCCGACCTTTCCGAAACCACTGAACTTTTCCAGCTGTATCAGCTTGCTCCCTATTGACTCTACTGCCTGCCTGGTGTTTGCGAATACTATTGTTGCCTTTGATTCCCTTATCAGCGACGCTACCCTCTCTATCCTTGCATACGCTGATCTATCAAGCCCGTATGCGTCCCTGAACTCCCTGTT
Organism: Candidatus Martarchaeota archaeon; assembly: GCA_023379055.1. Lineage (GTDB taxonomy): Archaea > Micrarchaeota > Micrarchaeia > Micrarchaeales > CABMGC01 > JAJZNA01. The sequence goes on from JAMCSX010000008.1 coordinate 2,298, forward strand.
ATCATGCAAAGGCTTCACTGGCATCTCAACTGTTATGTTCAGTGGCTTCTTTATTCCAGACGCCACGATCCTGTGCGCTCTTGTGCCGAACGCAAATCTCGCCGCCTCTTCCATGTCACCTATGGTCGCGCTTATGCAGATCCTCTGAAACTCCCCCGAGACCTCACATATCCTCTCAAGGGCAACGGATAGCTGTGCACCTCTCTTGTTGTAGTAGAGCTCGTGCAGTTCGTCTATTATCATGACTCTGAGGTTCTTCAGCGATCTGCGCAGGTTAACTGAGAGCAGCAGGTTCTGCAGCGTCTCTGGGGTAGTTATCAGCATCTGGGGAGGCCTGAGCGACTGCTTCCTTCTCTCCGACTGCGGTGTATCCCCGTGCCTTGCGTCTATCCTTATGCCAAGCTCCAACCCGAGCCACTCAAGTCTCTTCAGAAGGTCCCTGTTCAGCGACCTGAGCGGAGTGACATACACTGCCTGTATGCCCTCGCTCTTTCCTGATTTCAGTATCCTGTTCAGCACTGGCAGTATTGCGGCCTCTGTCTTGCCGCTGCCTGTTGGAGCCGTGAGTATGCAGTTCATTCCCTGTTCAATCGGCCCAATGGCAAGCTTCTGTATGTCGGTAAGGTCGCTGAACCGCGTCAGGAACAGTTCGTACGGGCTGGTCATAAATTAATACAAAGATTACAAACCTTATTAATAAATGGTCAACAGAAGGGGCATAAATATTCTGGTATGGGGATACGCGCAGCTAAGAGATCCATGCGCGCGGCAAATGAGGTGCCTAGGAAGATTAGGCAATGTAAGCATATCCCTTGAACGTTCCAGCCTTTCCTGCATGCGTATAGAATAAGTCTACGTAGGCCAGGATGTACAAGGATATGCCTGTCAGCCGCTTCCCATTTTTATAGCATCTTAGCGTGACGTTCGTGCTCGCACCAGGAGCAACGGTCGCATTTATGTTGGTGTTCGGCGCAGTGCCGCTTGCATAGCACGATCCGTAATTAAGGGATATTGTGCTGTTAAGGTCATTTGTCATAGTGAATGTTAGGTTACCATTGATTATTGCCGGATTAGAGCATGCAACGCCGGTGCCAAGCCTGCACGTACTGTTTGCCTTTGCGAATGCTGATACGTACTTTATCCTTGCTCCACTCAGGTTGTATGCACCTCCGATGGAAAGTGCCTTATCTTCTCCCTCCTGCATCGACGACAGGTTAGATATGGACCATACATCTATGCTATAGTTGCCAACAATCCTATCATTCTCAGAAAGAACATCGTTGCTTCCTAAAAGGTACGTCGTGCTGCAATATGAAACATTGCTTATGTCAAGTATGTTGCCATAGCACTTATTAGTAAAGTTTCCGCCGTTTACAATGCTCTCGAACAGAATGGAGTTGGATCCGAAGGAAATGGCTCCGGAGTATTTTATTGCGCCCTGGTATCCCGTGTAGTTGAGCATTGAACCGTTTGCTGTCTTGAGCAATCCAAAATTCCCGGTGTAATTGAACGTGTTCCTGTACTTAAGAAACGAGGTGCACTGCCTTCCGCCAACAGATACCAGGTTCTGCAGCCATCCTCCCGAATAGAAGCTGCACAGCGTCGTTCTGTTCCCGAAGTTTATCATATATACGCTGCTATTGTATGCGCTGACATTTAGACCCTGCCCTAGTGCAGCTTCCTCTATCGCATTTGAATTAAGATATCCTCCTATCCACACATCAGCAAGAGAGTAGTTGTCGTAGTAGGCGTGTGAAATTGCAATATCCCTTATGTAGTTGTTGTATACCTCAAATGTAGGGTAAAAGAACCCGTTTACCTGTCCCGAATCAGTAAGTGCGAGTATGCCTACGCTGTAGTTATAATGTAAGAGCTGTGATATCCCGTATCCTTCAGGTGTCATATTAAACCTGTCTTCTCCAATTATCCCGTTCTGTGGGAAGTATACGAAAGGCTCGGCCTTTGCTGCACTGCGCACCATAATGTCAGTGCTGTTCTGTGCAGAGCTCCTGTTCAGCACATTGTAAAGCCTGTTAGGGTCAGCTACGAATGTTATATTGTATGTGCCCGCAGTCCCCGGCGTGAAATTGAAATATACTAATACCTGCTTTCCTACTGGTATTGTTGCCTTGTACACCGTGCTTATGTTTTTGTTGAGGTAAAGACCGAACGGCATGTTGCTTATCAGCGCCGACCCGGTATTTACGACTGTTATTGGCACCCGTACTGACTGGTACGGATAAAACTGCCTGCCGTCTGGTGCAATGTGCACGCTAAGCTCCATTGCCGGCTGGTAAAAGAACCTAAAGTAAGAAGCAACAGCAATCACCACCAAGAAAAACGCAATCCAGACATAAACCTCTCTTTTCATATTATCCACCCAACGATTTGCTCTTAAGATCCTTTATTACCTGGCTTACCTTCCCGGATATATCAGCAGAATTGTCTCCAAGCAGGCGCGATACCAAGTTTGCAGGGTCATACTTGTCTCCTGTTCCCGGCGGCTTAAAGTAGAATTTTCCGTATGCATTCTCTACAAATCCCATCTTCTTCATTCTGAGCAGATGGTACCTAAGGGTCTTCTCATTTATTACCTCCCAATTTGCGTTTATGTAGTCCTCAAGATCCTTCACCGTTGGATCTGTCATCTTGATAAATTGAAAATATATCAATGCATCAAGCACCGCAAGCGATCCAAGCCGAGATTCCCCAGGATTTATTATACCAAGAGAGAGCGCAAGCCAGCGTATTGCTGCCCTCTTCGTCTCAAGCACCTCTGCCGTAAGCCTGAGGTTCCTGAGCGTCATCTCACTTTCTATCAATGCTGCCTCATTAAGTTCCAACCGTATCTCCCAAGTAATAAATATAATAATCTAAGTATTCTAATATGTACTACCATAAATTAAAAAAGATTACGTGATGCCATGCCAGATCAGCAAAATCCGCAGGAAATGGAGAAAATGGTGAAGGAGTATCAGACGGTCCAGGAGCAGTTAAGGGTATACGCGATACAGCTGGAACAGCTTAAGGTGCAGAAGTCCGAACTCGAAAGGGCTGCCGAGGAGGTAGGAAATTCAACAGGTAAGGTATACCTAAGCGTCGGCGGAGTTATAGTGGAGTCGACAAAGGAGAAGGCCTCTGCAGACCTGAAGGACAGAACAGAGCTCTCAGACACAAGGATAGCGTCCATAACCAAGCAATTCAATGACATAAAATCAAAGGAGAAGCTTCTAAGCGAAAAGATAACAAGCATGTACAAGGCTGCACAGCAGCAGGGCATAGAGTGATTCCCTCAAGGACCAGAAGCACTCCTGCTGGCACACATACATTGCAGTGACACAAATGAGGAACTTTGATATCGTGCGTTTTGGGCCTGACAGCGGGTTTATATCAAGACTTGGCTACAGCAAGGTCTACTGCGCAGGTACGGATGTGGACATCAAGCGCAGAATCACTCCTTCCAAGGTTCCGCTAATAATCGAGGGCAGGGATCCGGGAGTCCTAATCACTGCGCTAAGGGACAGCGGGGTTGCAGGAATCATATTTGAAGGCAATAATCCCATACGTAGGGTTGTTGAAAAGGCTGCGGAGATGGGAAAGACTGTCTTCATGCCAGTCGGAGTTCTAATAAACTCTGCGCCACAGGAAAGGGGCAAGGCACTCAGCAACTTAAGGAAGACGGCTTACGCATGCACAAAACTGGGCACGCTGTCCTGCATAATCTCCCTTGCAGAGTCAAAGGAACAGATGCTGTCATCTGCCCAGATCCTTGCGGTGGCAGACCTGATAATTGGCAGGGGAAGGGGGTCAATGATCCTACGGTTTTCCATATGATACAAAGGTACAAGAACAGGTATGTGCTTGTAGAATCCTCATTGCCATTAGCCAATACAGACGGGCATGCAGTCCAAGATATAATGGGCCTGATCACCGCCGAGGTCGGAAATGTGGGATTCCTTGAAGCAAGCCCAAGGATTGTGCACTGGCCCAGTGACAGTACATTCATACTGCGGGTAAATAGGGGGCATGAAAGAGAGATTATCCTTGCACTGTCCTTTATAAAATCGATTGGAGGAAAGGGGCACGGATTCTATACTATAAAGACTTCTGGAACCATCAGATCCCTCCTAGATTTCTGCCAAAAATCCTATGCATAAACCTGCCAGATCATATATGCAGGCGCCAGCATCGTCCAAATCCGTCTTCAAACGAAGGTTAATATAGTTTATCCATTTTAATATATGGGTAAACCATTCGGTGGATTTTATGAAAATAGAAGACCTAAAAGCCGGAACCTCTGACGTAGAGGTAGAGGCAACAGTGACAGAGAAACAGGAGCCAAGAGAAGTAGTGACAAAATATGGAAAGAGATTAAATGTAGCAAACATAACCATTAAGGACGACTCAGGCACAATAGCCATGTCTCTATGGGGCAAGGATATAGACACAATAAATGTCGGCGATAAGATAAAGATATCAAAAGGTTATGTGAGTGAATTCAGGGGAAATCCCCAGCTATCAACAGGGAAGTACGGAAAGATAGAGGTAGTCGGAAAGGGCGAATCCCAGGCAGACGAGGAGGCTGCGTCGGACCTTCCCGAAGACGAATAAACGTGCAAAACATAAACTTGCAGCTTTACCGTAGTCGAAGTTGCAGGTAAGCTTGGCTCCGACCCCGCTTCGTCTTTGTGTCGCAATAAGCCATCCAACAAAGTAGTCCAGTCTGCTGCATCCAGAACCTAGAATAGGCAATCACCGTGGAAACGTGAAGGTTAAAAGCAAGATTACAATATACGTTATAGCAATAGCTGCAGTGTTGGCATACGGCACCGTTGGAACATACCTGCTAGGTAGGTACGGCAACTTCAATATAAACATCGATTCTCCAATAACAGCATTATATTTCACAATAGTTACCATATCCACTGTTGGATACGGAGATATAACCCCTGTTACTGCCATTGGCAGGGTTTTCGTCATTGTTTTAATAATATCTGGCCTAAGTATATTCCTTAGCGCAGTAACAACCCTCTCCGGTGATTTTCTGAGTGAAAGAGTAGAAAAGCTATACCACAACACCTCCATAGTGAACAGGAAGCTCCTTAACAATCACATAGTGCTCATAGGCTATGATATTACAAATGCTCTCATAGCGGAGAGATTGAAGAAGCAGAGAAGGAACTTCATAATCATAACCAAAGACAAGGTACTTGCGGACAAACTTAAGGACAGGGACTACAACGTATTTCTTGCAGATTATACCCGCAAGGGCGATATGGAAAAATTCATGCTTAATAAAGCTACAGACGTTGTTATCGACCTGAGAGACAGTTCAAAGTCGGTTTACGTCGTACTTGTTGTAAAGAAGCTCTCAAAAAATCCGAAGGTCTCTGTGATCGTGCGAGATAACGATATCGAATCGCATCTGGAGGATCTCGAAGTGGACAGCATAATAAATCCTGCTACATTGGCAGCTGACGCACTTACCCAGGTACTTGACAAGGATCAAGACGCTGCATCTAAGCCAAACAAAGAATAGGCCAGCACCATCCTGCGGTTTTCATGAGTGTGTGGTATGGACCAACGCCAGCGAATTACAGCGATCCCAGTTCAATAACTTCCCCTACGCTTGGCGCGCGCGCGTCGAACCCCTCCATTCTCAGATCCCCAGCCAGCAGTGCGGTGTTCTCTGCGCTTCCATGGACGCAGATTACAGTTTCTGGACTGCTTTCCTTGACGTATCTGTGCAGGTCTGACTTCCCTGCGTGAGCGGAAAAGTCATACATCGATACTGGATGCCTTACCCTGTACTCCCTTCCGTCTATGTTGAGCGGCTTGCCCTCCAATAGCCTCTTTCCGTTGGTTCCATCTACCTGGTAGCCTGTAATGAAGATCTTGGAATTCCTGTTAAGCCTTGTTATATAGTCTAATACCGGTCCTCCGTTCAGCATGCCTGATGTTGTGAGCACCACGCTTCCGCCTTCAAGCGCATAATCCCTGTTTCTCGGGTTCGATATCCACTGCGCCTTGCGAATCCCCCCATCAAGAAGCTCCCTATTCTTTACATAGTCCGGATACTGTTCAACTATCTCTGTTGCAGCCTTCGCCATGCCGTCTATGTATGTCCTATCTATAAGCCCGTATCTGTTCATCAGGGCAAGCATCTCCTGTGACCTTCCCACGGCAAATACCGGCACCAGCGCAACCCCTCCATTGTCCACAGTCTCACGCACCTCTTCTGCCAACCTCTTCATCTGTTCCTCCCTGTCCGGATGTTCCCCTGCAGCATAGGTCGACTCGAGTATGAGAATATCGCTCTTCACTATCTCAGCACCTCCCTCGAGCAGCTGCTGCTCTATCTTGAAGTCGCCGGTATATACAAGCCTTCTGCCATTATTCTGCTTCTCTACAAGTGTAACCGCGCTTCCGCATATGTGCCCCGCATCGTACATGGATATGTCAAACCTACCAAGCGGGTATCTCTCCCCATAATCACATGGCGTATATCTGTTAAGCATGGTCTTCAGCTGCTCCCTGTGAAAATGTGGGTGCATGTGCTTTTTCTTGTGTATCTTTATCGAATCCTCGATTAGCAGTTCCGAAAGCTTTATCGTGGGATCTGTTGCGAACATCTCAGGCATGCCTTTGCTGTACACGTGTGGTGCGTATCCGCTGTGGTCCAGATGCGCATGGCTTATTACGCATGCATCAATATCCCCGGCATCTATGGGATACTCCTCCCCCTCGTCTATCTTTACTCCGTAATCAAGCAGTATATTCTTCTCATCCCTTACCAGTATCCCTGATCTTCCTACCTCTCCTGCTCCACCAAGAAACTTTATCTCCAAAAAATCACTTTCTGCATAGACTCATTACAAGCCATGCTAATAAATGGGATGGTGAGCGCCTGTGCGCCATGAACAATCTTTTTATGCGTTCTTATGCAATACATAAGCGGATTGGATGCCAGATGACGTTACCTTCATAGATCTTGCCTGCCTGCTGAGAATATCGCAGGATGCCACCTTGGAGAAGCTAGGGAGCATAATAAATGCAAGCTACTTTGATGCAGCCAACCTTGCCGGCACGCTCAAGCAGAAAGGATTGATAGACTTTACCGCATATTATGCAGGACAGAATACCATAACCGTAACCGACGTAGGAAAAGCACTTATCGCAGAGGCCGACGCAAAGGCAACAGAGCCCTATGACAACCTTGACTCAGAAATACTTGTCCAGCTATCAGGGGGCAAGAGAATACCAATCGAGCTGCAGAATACCCTGAGCCTGAGGCCAAAGGACCTCGCGCTGCGGCTCTACAAACTCTCAAAGCAAGGATTCATAACCTATGAGCTCAAGAGCGGCGGAGTCGATCTGCTGCTTACTGAATCGGGTTTCCTCAAGTCCAAGCAGCCCTCAATAGTCGCTGCACCATTGCAGTCCGCTTCCCAGCAGGCGCCGCAGGTTCAGCAGTCAAAGGAAGTACCGCAGGATATTGCGCAGCAGGATTTGCAGCGTCCCGCGCAGCCCAAGGCACAAGACACCGAGATGCCGCACGCGCCAAGTCCGAGCAAAGTGCCACTTGCTATAGGCGTATTAATACTAATAATCATAGCTATTGCAGCGCTGTACTACTTCAATGTAGTATGACAGGTAAGTTAATGCCACTGCTAGACTATTTTGAAGGCAAGAAGCTGCTAGACAGGCACGGCATAAAGAGCGTAGCTAGCAGATACGTAGATTCCGCAGAAAGCGCTGTGGAATTCTCTGAAGGGGATCCGATAGTCCTCAAGCTTATCTCAGGAAAGGCGCTTCACAAATCAAAGTCCGGACTTGTCAAGCTAGATCTGCGTGGCACTGAGATAAAGAGGGCATTTGCAGAGCTTCAGGAAAAGGGCAAGCCCCTCAAGCCATACCGAATCATAGCGCAGAAGATGTCAAAGGGCGGAGTCGAAGTGATAATGGGCGGAAGGACAGATCCGCAGTTCGGGAAACTCATACTGCTCGGGCTAGGCGGCATATACGTCGAGGTCTTCAAGGACTTTGCGCTTCGGGCATGCCCTATAACAAAGCAGGATGCCGAGGAGATGATAGCGCAGCTGAAATCAAGGGATGTAATCACGTTCAATGGCAAGAACAGTGGCATGGTAATCCAGCTCTTGCTATCTGTATCAAAAATGCTTATGGATAACTGCAGGATAGACGAGATTGACCTAAATCCCCTTATATTGAGGGAGAACGGGTACGAGGCCGTTGACATAAGGATACTCACAAAGTGAATGGGGATTTTAGAATGAGAAGGATGGATCTGAAGCCAATGCTGAAGCCCGAATCAGTTGCAATAATAGGCGCATCAAGGGATCAGGACAAGGTCGGCCACGTAATACTGCAGAATTACATAAATGCAGGATATTCGGGAAGGCTCTACGCAGTGAACAAGGCTGCCGACGAAATAATGGGCATTAAGGCATACCCGAGCGTGCTCAAGATAAGGGACAGGATAGATCTCGCAGTCATAGCCATACCCGCACAGTTTGTACCAGAGGCCATGGAGGAATGCGGAAGGGCAAAAGTGAAGTCCGTGATAGTTGTAAGCGGCGGGTTTGCTGAGATAGGGAACAAAGATCTGCAGGACAGGCTTGTGGGTATAGCAGAGAAGTACAGCATGCCGACTCTCGGGCCTAACTGCCTCGGAGTGATGGATCCAAGGTCGCGCGTAGACACCCTCTTCCTGCCAACATACAAGCTGAGCAGGCCGCAGGTTGGCGGGGTAAGTTTTGTATGCCAGAGCGGAGCAGTGGGAAGCACTGTGCTTGACCTCATATCCGGAGAGGGGTTCGGGCTCTCAAAGTTCATATCCTACGGCAACGCAGCGCATATAGACGAGGTAGATATACTAAATTACCTTATGGAAGACGACGAAACAAAAGTGATTATACTGTACGTGGAGGGAATAAAGAGAGGCAGGGAGTTCATCGAGGTTGCAAAGAGGATCACAAGGAAAAAGCCGGTGGTTGTGCTTAAGGCAGGGAGGACAGTCGCAGGTCAAGCCGCAGCGCACTCGCATACCGCTGCGCTTGCAGGAAATTATGAAGCCCACGAAGCAATATTCAGGCAGTACGGATTCACTATAGCAGAGGATCTGAGCGATCTGCTAAACTTTGCAAAGATACTGGACTCTGAACCCTTCCCGAAAGGAAATAGCATTGGAGTGGTAACAAACGGCGGGGGCGCAGGCGTGCTCGTTGCAGATGCGATAGGGATGTCAGAATCACTTGTTCTAGGCGGCTTCTCCAACAAGAATACGGAGTTCCTAAGGAAATCGATGCCCCCTCTGGTAAACATCAGGAATCCCCTTGACCTTGCAGGAGATGCCGATGGCGCCAGATACGATGAGGCGCTTCAGGTAATGGGCAGCGACGACAACATAGACATGGTGCTCGCAATAATACTCTTTCAGACTCCTGGCACAGATTCAAAGACAGCTGCAAAGGCAATAAGCTTCAAGGAGAAGATGTCAAAACCAATGATAGTGCTTAGCGTAGGCTCCGAATACACCGAAATGCACAAGATAATGATGGAGAGTGCCGGGCTCCCAGTATACAGTTCACCGTCAGCCGCGGTAAGGTCCCTTGCCGAACTGCTAAAATACGCAAATTACAGGAACAAGAAGTAAACCGAAACGCAGGTATTTTTTAACACCGTGAGCGGGAAATCCCACACCCTCTTCAGAGGTTCCCTTCAGGGGTGGGATGAGAGCGAACCGCAGAAAAGCGTATAAAGATGGATAACGCTATAAAGGTCATGGAACTGGCAAGAGCCTACAAACTCAGGATCTATCCTGATGCCACAAGGCAGGAAGAGATAGACGAAAGGCTGATCCTTGCACAGCAGTTCTACAACAAGATTCTTGAGAAGTCAATTGCATCCTACCAGAACGGAAAGACAAAAGTCTCGATGGCTCAGTTCAACAGGTTTGTCAAGGAGATAATCCAAGAAGACAAGAGATACCTGAAATTGTATTCGCAGACAAGATGCGAGATAGAATACAGGCTTCTCAGGGCATACCAGAACTTTTTCAGGAGGCTCAAGGAAGGAAACAGAAAGGCAGGATTTCCAAGATTCAGGTCAAGAGACAGGTACAAGTCAATAACATATCCGCAGGACAACGGCTCTTTTTCAATAAGGAAGGACAGACTACGGGTCTCAAGGATAGGCACTATGAGAATCGAACTTCACAGAAAGATGGAAGGCACAATAAAGACGCTTGCGATAAAGAGCGAAGGGGGAAATTATTATGCAGTCTTCACCACCATAAACGACATCAAAGTTCCAGAAGTGAAGGACACCAATCCAGTAGGGATAGATGTGGGAC
>JAMCSX010000009.1 GCA_023379055.1 Candidatus Martarchaeota archaeon
TGATAAAGATTTTATCATGCTGTGTATTATTTCCTTTGCCTTCGATACGTTCTCTGAGAAAATCTTTATCACCTGGTCGTTTGTTACAGGCTTTATATCTGACCTGCCCTCAAGCCCAGCGTCATAGTCAGTGACAAGTGCAATACCAACATAACATATTGACTTCTCCCTTGCAAGCACTGACTCCGGATACTGCGTCATGTTTATCATATGATGGCCCTGCGCGCTCAGCAACCTCGATTCGGCCTTTGTAGAAAATCGTGGCCCGTTTATCACTACAACCGTTCCTGTTTCATGCATCTGCATTCCGGTACCTTTGCCTGAGATTATGGCAAGATTCCTTAATTCGGGACAGTAAGGCTCCGCAGCGCTTATGTGTACCACAGTATCTTCATCAAAGAATGTGTCGTACCTTCCTTGCGTCATATTGACAAACTGGTCAGGTATTGCAATCTCTCCTGGTGCATATTCCGGCCTCAGCGACCCCACCGCAGCAGTTGCTATTATCCTCTTCACTCCAATCGAAGAGAGAGCGTCTATGTTAGCGCGATATGGCACGTTATGCGGAGGAAGGGTGTGTTTCTTGCCGTGCCTTGGAAGAAATGCGACCTTCCTTCCGTGCAGCTCGCCTATTGTTATTGGTCCGCTTGGCTTCCCGTATTTTGTATCTGGATATGTCTCTTCTGCATTCTCCAGCAGGGAGTAGAGCCCGGATCCGCCTATTATCCCTATCTCTGCATCCATGATCGTCACGCACATTAGGTACATATTGTAGGTGTGCTACAAACACATATCTGTTATCTAATATTGTATTTATATCTATGTGTTTATTGACCAGGAGGGCAATTATCGCTTAGCCTTTTGCTTGTCGGTTTTCGCCTGCTTCCTTGCATACGCTCTTCTGTAGAATACTGCCAGCGCGGCGATTATCACTATTGCCACCGTAGCGTCTATTGCCATACCGGAAGTGCCTAGGACAGAATTTATCACAGGAACAAAGTAATTATTATACCCTGTGAATTGCTGGTTTGATGCCCCGTTGGGCTGCTTCCATTGTTCGTATAGCACCACTGGATATTTCCCCGGCACTCCGGCAGTGTCCACATTGACCAAGAAGGTAAGATTTGCGGATGCACCCGGCTGCAGGTTATTCACGTAGGCGGTGCTTGCAACAGGTGTTACAGGATAGACTGTCTCAAGGGTAAGCTGAAGTTCGCCTGCGCTGCTTGTGCCAGTATTTGTTATTTTGAAGTTTATGGGAACGTCTGTAGCACCTACGGCTGCGCCGCTGCCTAGTGAACTTACAGAGAATTGTGCTGAGGGCATTACGGATAGGTTTATCCTCTGGATGCTGCTGAAGCGGCGCTGGAATCTGGAGGAATAATAGGTCACGTTTGCAAGGAGATATGTATTGCTCAGGTTCTGCGCGCCGACCAATAGCTTCTCGCTGTACTCTGAGCTGCGAGTCAGGTTTGACACGAAGAAGGAGGTAATTGAACTGAGAATGTTCAGCCCCCGCCCTGCAACAACGTCTACGCTGACATTTCTTGCCGTTCCGTAGCCGGTGTTATTTATCAACAGAGTTATTGTCTGGTTTTGCCCTACATAGAGTGTTGCAGGCTGGGGGTTCAGAGGCAGCAACTTTATCGAAGGCCGATTCTGCACGAAGAATGTGACAGGCATGGACGATGTTGCTAGGAGTGCTCCAGTCCCCGAATACACAAAGTATTGCGCGGTGAAGGTTATAGTGTATGTGCCTGCGGGCGTAGTGTCTGGAATTGGAAATGCATAAGTATAATTTACACCATTCAGACCCGGATTTACTGTCCCAAGCAGTGAGGCACTCAATGGAGACGCATTAAGCAGAGGATATGTGCCGCTTGGCTGCAGAGTGGTCCCATAAAGCCATACATTATACGCATCGTATAGACGAAAATGTATTATCACGTTCCCGCCGGCAACCACCGGGTTCGGGGACACCGACACATTTGCCATTGAAAGCGAATTGTCGAAGACAGTGGATGCACTGACCGCACCGATCAGCATTGCCATGGCGATCAACGCCATGAAGACTCGTTTTGTTTCCATTTTCTCAACCTATTACCATATTACCATAATTGTCATATCTGCTTGCTTGTATCCTTGAATAAGATGAATGCCAGACCCACCATTACCGATGTGAAAACCAGCAGTATTGCAGAAGTTGATATCAGCGTATACATTGGCAGATATCCTTTTATCATTATGTCCCTGACCGCATTTACAGCGTATGTCAGTGGATTCACTGCGACAAAGGGCAGCAGAAAGTTAGGTAGCAGTGACACAGGCACAAATGCACCGCCAAGGAAGGCAAGAGGCATTGTCACGGTTTGCGCCATAAGTGCGTAGGTCTGGAGCTGTGTTGTCCTTGTGGCCAGGGCTATCGCAAGCGCGCTGAACCCAAGTCCAACAAGGAATATTATCCATATAAGCTCGAAGAATCCGACGATTCCCGCAGCTATGCTGGCCCCGTACATTAGCCCTATCGCCAGGCCTATGTATGCAGAAAAGATTGACTGGAATGTCCCGTACAGTATCTTGCTGAGCAGGATTGAGAACTCGTTTATTGGGGTGGTCAGGAATGCCTTAAGGTTGCCCATCTGCCTGTCGCTCAGCAGCGTGAAACCTGAAGTGAAAACAGCGCCGAACGAGGCGACCATGACAAGAAGTCCTCCAACAACGAAGCTCAGGTAATTGCTGCTTGCGCCATATGCGTAATTGGTTATTACTGAAGGCGTAGTGGGATCCGCACTGGGCAGGCCGTCCAGCGCAGCTGTAGTGCCGACCGTTGCAGCTGACAGCTTTACCTGCGAACTAACCACAGCCGCAGCCTGCGGTTGGGAGTTGTCAAGATAAACATAGATATTGGAATCCGCCAAGGATTTGGAAAAACCATTTGGTATTACTATCACGGCTGCGACAGTACCGCGCGATAGGAGATCCATTGCCTGCTGCTGCGTGGTCTCCTGTACTACACGAAGGCTATTTCCTAACTGAAGGGCATTTATGAAGTTGAGTGCTGTTAGCCCGTAGTCATGGTTGACTACTGCAACAGGGACATTCTTGAGAGCACTGCCAAAACTTCCAAGAAGGAGTATAAATATAAGTGGAAACATGAGTGACCTCGCAACGCTTACCTTGAAGTTCTTCTTGAATATCAGCATTTCCCTAAGTAAAAGGGTATACGTGTCTCCGACTAGACCCATGTTTATCTGACCCTCCCCATCATGAAGCCTGCCCGCCCGCCCACATAATCTCCGGTAGTATCTCTAACCTCAGAGCCAGTCAGCTTGAGGAAGACGTCGTCGATTGTAGGCTCGTGCATGCTTATGTTGTGTATCTGGACCTTGCGCGCGGATAGCTCCTTTATCAGCATCTCTATCTTCTTTGTGGCTGCGGACCCGGCAGGAGCCACAACTTTGTTGGTCAGGATCTTCGGTTCCAGCCCTATTTTCCTGAATACATCTGCAACTTTCTGCAGGACTTCCCTGTCTGCAGATATCTCTATTACGCTGTTCATGCCGATTTTCTGCCTCAGTTCTGTCGGTGTGCCAAGTGCTATAAGCCTGCCATGGTCTATTATACCTATCCTGTCACAAAGCTGGTCTGCCTCTTCCAGGTACTGGGTTGTCAGGAGTATAGTGACGTTCTGGTTCTTGTTTATATCCCTTAGCAGATCCCATATCTTTGTCCTGTTTTGAATGTCCAGCCCGGTAGTAGGTTCGTCAAGTAAGATAACACTGGGCGCATGCATCAGTGACTTTGCGGTCTCCAGCCTTCGCTTCATGCCTCCGGAGAAGGTACCGGCATATGCATTCCTGAATGAGGTGAGGTCTGCAAGACCAAGTGCAAAATCTATATTCTTCCTGAGTTCTGGTTCTGGTATATGGTAAAGCCTTCCGAATATCATGAGGTTCTGTTCGGCAGTCAACTCGGGTTCGACAACCGTCTCCTGTGTTACTATGCCCATCTCATTCCTGGCGGCATATGGATTCGTGTGCATGTCGGTGCCGTTAACGAGAACCCTGCCGGATGTGGGCGATAGAAGACCCAGGACCATGTTCAGCGTAGTGCTCTTGCCTGCTCCGTTTGGGCCGAGAAGCCCGAAGATTTCGCCCCTCCTTATATTCAGGCTTACGTCGTTTACTGCGGTAAGGTTGTCGAACCTCTTGACAAGATGTTCTATTTCAATTGCGTATTCAGCCATTGCTATTTTCCCTCTGCCAAAATCATGGCCCAACTATGCTAGACGTTGAATCCCGCACCTTCGGCAAGCCCAGTAAGCTCGCGTATGGTGTCTGAGACTATCCGGTTCTTGCCCTTCATGATCTCCTTTCCCTTCTGTGTTAGGGCAACAATCTTCTGCATCTTGCCTCCCTTCGTCCGCATCCTGCTTTTTATGAATCCGTCCCTTTCGAGGCTCGAGACGATATTGTAGACATCGTTCTTCGTCACCTCGGCGAATGCGTGGCCGTGCATCCCTGCATGTGCCTTCATAGTTTTCAGCATCGCATAGGGATATGTGTTGTGGTGCGCTATGTAGCTGATTACCATTATCTTGAGCAGTCCCCTCCGCATGCCCTTGTCTAATTGTATACTGTGAAAACCAACCATTGCAAACACTGGTTTTAATTCAAACTAGTTTAATTATGAACTAGTCAGGTATAAAAATGTATGTCAAGGAATTGGGGGGAGAAAGGAATGCGGAATCTTTGCGCTAGAGTAAATAAACTTTTCATTCGAATATGTACTGAGAGAATGCGTCCAAGAATAAGCGTTGTAATACCAACAATAGAGGAAAGGAGCATATTCGGCCTTGTCAGGGACATACGCAGATTGCTTGGCAGGGGCACGGAGGTAATAATAGTTGACAAGAGCAGCAGGAAGTACAGGAGGCGGCTGGGATCGCTCGGAGTGAAGGTGATTGCACAACGCGACAGAGGCGTGGAGAATGCGATAATGATGGGACTGAGGGCAGCTAACGGAGAGCTGCTTGCAAGCATAGATGCAGATGGAACGCATGGCATAAGCGGACTTGCATCAGGTGCAAGGATTGTGGAATCAGGAAAGGCTGACATGGTACTTGGGAACAGGATGGGAAGCCTTGAGCAGGGATCTATGGGCGCGTATATAATTATTGGGAACGCGTTTCTCAGCAAGCTGTTCAGCATACTGTACAGGGAAAGGGTGCATGATGTGCTTACCGGTCTTTTTGTTATGAAAAGAGAGGCGTTTGAGAGTATAAGGGATGAAACCCCGTACAGGGCAGGTATATCCTTCTTTGCAATAGAGCTTGCGAGGCGCGGATACAGGTTAAAGGAGGTAGACATAAGATATTATAAAAGGAAGTATGGTAAATCTAAACTGACAAGGTCAAAGCTTGCATATGGTGTTAATGTGGCATCGCATCTCATAAGGCAGATAAGGGATTACAGTCCACTTCTGATATTCGGGGGGATTGGAATTGTATTGGCAATGATAGGCCTCGCAGTAGGGGCAGCCGTAGTTGTGCAGTTCATCCAGTCAGGCACATTCAGCCTGACAGGAAGGGCGCTGTTTTCATTCATGCTTATTGTTATCGGACTTCTCTTCTTCGTGTCCGGCCTCATACTGGACATACTTATAGAAATAGAAAGGAGGCTTATGAGGAAATAGCATATCGGGACTACCGCGCTGGCAGCACCAATATCGACGGTTTTTTCTCGGGATAGCTTAGAGGGTCACTGGTTCTTTTTCATGTTGGATTTTATTGAGATTAGGAACAGGAGCAGCACGCAGATGTGCACAATTGTACAGTATAAACATATTTTTCCAAGAAGGTATTCGGCGGATATGTAGTATATGATGAAGGCAAGCCCCACAGTGTTATAGAGCACCATCACGTCCTTTCCGAAATATTTGGATATTATAACAAGATCGATAAGGAAGAATATCGTGCCCAATACCGAATTCCCTATCCCAAAAATCTTGGAATATTGGCTGGTAAGCACTGTCTCGCAATTTATTATCCCGACAGAAGGACATACCAACGGAGCGGCAGCGTATTGAACGCCTATGAGATATATACTTACTGCAAGGCCTATTACAGATATTGCAAACGCGATCCGCTGCAGGCCGATGATCTTTGCCACCTTAATTGCCATCTTAACCATAGCTCTTAAGAATCGCATTAACATACGGCTGTGAACATACGCTTGCAGGAGTCATGTTGGTCATCCTGCAGATCTGGGCAGTAAATACGTCAGCGCTACCCACAATTGACTCAGATATTGAAGTGTTGGTATGGGTAAGATTCTCAAGCGTTGCGTTCCATCCCTGGCCCAGAAGCACCTCGGGAGATACTGGTGCGCCATCCTGTATGGAACTGTTCCCAAAATCTATGAAGGGTATGCCGCCGGTAGGATCATACTTCGAGAATATTGCAGACTGTCCGCCTTTTATCTGTTGCAGCGGCTTTTCGGTGTTCGTCTCTGTCTCCACTGCAACAAATGAGAGATAATCGCTGCTATACGTTGAATTGTAAAATGTGAATGTCGGCACTCCGGGAAGCGACGGCTCGTTTGTAGTGTTTGAGACCATGTAGTGAAGGTTCGAAAACGACCCAAACCTCATGAGTGCGATTATCAGACCCCATCTCGTAACTGCGCAGAACGGGCAATACTCCGCGCCTACGTACAATATCTCAGGTTTCGTTCCGTTGACCAGGGGGCTTGCGTTTATTATCTCCGGGAGTCCGCTAACTGCACCAGCGCCTAGCCTGTTGCTTATGGCAGTCGATACATTCAGTTCTGACAGAGTCTGCTGTGAGACTGGCTTATTTATATACGGCAGCAGGGGGGCATATTCACCTGCATTTGGGCTGGCGAATACGTTAAGATAGATCAGGACGGCAAGCACTAACGCCACGATTGTAGCCATGTAAATATATGTCCTTTTTTGCATACGGAACACTAGAATGAATATGCCGGATATGTTGGCATTCTGATTTATATTTTACCGGTGAATTAAAAAATGTTTGCACGGATAGGGTATACCTGTGAATACATGATATATGCGATTGTAACCTCTCTCGACCGGAATAACCTTGCCGCAGCTCCGAATGAAGACGTAGACCTCAAGTCACTAATCGGAAAGAGGGTGCAGTATGTTGACAGGAGCGAAAAGGTATGGCCGGGTATAGTAAGAGCCATAGATGATCCTTTTGTCATAGTAACGTTTGATGAGTTCCCAAGCGGGCTTGGCCAGGGGCAGATGCTCGAAATACTGAATACGGAGAGTTAGCAGTCAGTCACCTGCGTCCCTAATCCGCGTAGTCTGAATGCAGCATTTAGTCGCTGTTGAGTATCTCAAGCATCTCGACCGCGGCAATCCTGTCAGCAGTAGCCCTGAGAACCCTGTTGCATCTCCTATCCTTGATAAACGAATGATCTATCAAGTCTAGCACATCGTCCCTTGACTCGGGAAACGCCAGTGCAAACTCTTCAAGCCCATTTACTGCCTCAGAGATTCTGTCAATCTCCCGGATAACAGCCATTCTACCCAATTGTTTCTTGTCCATCCCCATCCCCAGATATACATTATGCGTTTGTGGTATATAAATCTTTTGTACCAAAAATTTCTGCAGCAGGGCGGATCACTTAAGGCGGGACTGCCCGAGTACAGAAAAGTGTCGTTGAAGCTTCTCATTCACGGAGTGTATAAGATTCATCATTTTCGTCTCCCTCTGCTCGGATATCCTTAGATATATTTGGTCCTTCGTGCCGCTCGCCACCAGTATGTATATGTCTCCGGAGTCGAATCGCCCCGTCCTTCCCCGCCTCTGAATGTTCCTTACCTCGTTGGGTATAGGCTCGTAGAATATCACTACATCCACTCCGGGTATATCTATGCCCTCCTCGCCTATTGAGCTTGCTACAAGCACGTCGAATTCCCCGTTTCTGAAGTCGGACAGGGTTTTCTTCTGCTGCTCCTGCGTGACTCCCTCCCGCTTTCCCACAAACGGCATCGCCTTTATCCCATTATTACTTATTAGCTCCACGAGCATCTTCACTGTAGAGCGATACTGGGCGAATATCATGACCTTCTTACCTTTGTAGCCCGACAGCACATCGAGAACTGCAAGGACCTTGGGATGCTCTTCGCCATTCTTCAAGGCTATTGAGGCCGAATTTCTGGCAAGGAGCATGGCGCGCGACTTTAACAGCGATTCAAGGCTCCTGCTCTTTTTATCTCTCGAATATAGCGACTCGACGTAGGAACTGAAGGGATATATCCCTTCGCACAGTATGAGGTCATATGAGTGTACAAGATTCAGGAGTTTTGAATAAGCATACATTGCACCCATCCTGTAGTTTGCAGCGTGTATCTTGCCTATTTGATTTCCGAGATCTATGAGCCTGCCCTTTGGAATGAACTCGAAGTTCCTGAAGCGAAGGAGCCCCATTCCGTTAAGTGTGTGCACATTCGACTCTATCTCTGGTTTAAGTGCTGCTGCTATTTCCTTTATCCTATCGCTAAGATTGACATTGACTATGTGTACGTATTTTGGCATCACATACTGCATAACGTCATGGTCAGTTGATAGCCGCGCATCTATATGCCTTATGCCAAGTGCGTCTACAAGTGCATTTATCTTCTCCTTCTTGGCGCCAGGGGATGCAGTAAGACCGACAACTAGTATCTCCCTTATTCCGCACTCATTAGCTATGTAGGTGTATGCATATTTGCCCACTGCCCTATGGCACTCGTCAAAAACCACCGCGCCGAAGCCGTCAAGCAGCATCATTGAATTCTTTAGATCGTTCGCCACAGTCTGCGGCGTTGCTATTATGACCCTTGCCTTCCCTTCGAGCGACCCACGGTTTTTCTTGCCTATGGACCCCGTAAGGAGAAGTATCTCGTCCTGAGGTATCTTAAGCAGTTTGGTAAGTACGGAATAGTGCTGCTCTGAGAGTGGCTTGGTAGGCGCAAGAAGCATTGCCCTCTTCCCTGATGCAAGAGCACTTGCCATAACCGCTGTTGCTATAAAGGTCTTTCCAAGCCCAGTAGGCAGAACCACAAGGGTATTGCCATTACTACCTATTGAGCGTATTATATTGAGCTGATAATCCCTGAACTCTATACCGTCAAGATTGATGAGGTTATAAGCATTGCCAAGCTGCGCCCATCTATCATCTGTGGTCATTTTCGTCATTAGGTTATTGCAGCAGAAACAATAAATATTGGTTGTAGCTTCCTCAGACCTTATGAAAGCGATATTGTTTTGCACAGTTTATCTGCGTCATCCACAGACAAACGCATGCATCTCCCTTGCGGAAGTCTGAGACCCATAGCCCTTCACACCTCCGATGTTCCATAAATATTTTTTCTTTTCATGCACAGGCCATACTACGAGATCAGGCGAATGTTTTATACTACTTGTAATAACTAACTCCAACTTCCTTTGCGGTCTTTTTAAGGACATCTTCTGTATCTGCCAAAGAAGCATTTTTTGCCTCCCCTATTGGTTGAAATCCTTTTTACCTTTTATAATTTCGCCTTTCCATCTTTATGTTTTTCATCAACCAGTTCTTTAATCTGCTTTTTAAGCGATCGTAAAACTTCCACATCCTGTTTGGCATTTGTAGTATTAACAGAAATATGCGCATCAAGCCTTTCCATCAGCTCATCTAGCGGCGTCTTTTTTGCTTCCCTGGCTCTCCATATGGCCCTTTCCTTCTCTTCGCGTTCCTGGAGTGCCTTGCCTCCAGGCGTATTCAGAAACCACATCTCATCGTCTTTGCTAACTTTCTTAGGATCTAAAGTATACGACTTTATACTCCAGCCGTATCTGCTGACGTATCGCTTTGCGAACGCATCTGCCTTAGCCCTTGTCGAAAAGTTGTAGGTAACTGGCGAGTCGTAGCAAGCGAGCATTAGTACATATATTTTCTTAGCCATCATATCGCCTATGCTATCAAGGGTAAAACTTTCGCCTTAACGAAGGTTGTCAATCTCGACTTTGACTATTACTTTCTGAACATCCTTCCTGGTAAACATCTTGAAATCAAGTTTGCTTTCAGCAAACTTCAGAAAAACCCTTGGGCAGTAAAGATGTTTAATGCTCGTCTTAACGTCTCGCCCCCGGGCCTGCATAAAGGCCATATGCTCTTTTATCAGTGATCTGCTGCCCTGCGTCAGCTTTTTATCGCTTAGTCCCCCACTCAGAAGCTTCTCGAATCTTGGTTTAGTATCTTCATAGGGCATCTGATCAATAATAATTCTGAAGAAAGATATAAAAAAATTTATGTAAGAGGACTGCACACATCTTCCTAGTGAATGCAAAATGCGAGCGCCGGGATTTGAACCCGGGTTTTTGACTTGGAAGGCCAAAGTCCTACCAGGCTAGACTACACTCGCTTCCGCTATTTAAAGCACAATAAAGTATTATATGTGCATAGCATGCTCAGTCTTCGGTTGGGCGTTTTCTTTTGAGATAGTCAGGATTTGTCGATTTGGCATTTGTAATTATGTCTTTGGAGAAAATCTTTATAAATAAATTTTGCGATCTTTTTGTTGCAGAATAGTGAGGCAGGTATGAGTAAATTCAGGCACCAGAAGCACAGTCTGAACGGATTAGATGAAATAACGAAGCCATTATCAAAACTACTTAGCCACATAAATGACAACGGATTTACAAAAGCATCGCTTGCATATAGATGGTATGAGGCATCGTGGTTCAGGGATTCGTCAATGATAGCAATCGGCCTTTGCAAGGTTGCTGAATTTCTCAGATCATCACAAGACCCGAGATATTTAGAGTCTGAAACGGCAGCAGGCAATATAATAAAGTTTCTGTGGGGATCACTAGATAAATTTCATTCGAATATCGAGAGAGCAATTTCTGCGGATACTGCATCAGATAGATTCAGGTGCCTGGAAAACCATGTGCCTGCCAGAATTGGAGAAGATGGAGGCTACTTTTCATGTATGCAGGAGGGTATGCCGTACTCTGATGCTAAAGAAGATAACAAGTATATAAGATTACGGCAGTATGATTCAGTGCCGCTTACGATAATGGCTACTGAAATGATTATGGATACCATAGGAGAGAATGCGTTTGACACGTCAACCAAGAGGAACATACGGTCAAATCTCGGAAATCTTACTGCATATATGCTTAAAGTATACAGAACCGCAAGCGCAAATGCATGGGAACTGGATGACAATGAGGTACATTCATACACGGTTGCATCAATATCAAAAGGGATTAGAAGCGCAATGTTCATAGCGGAAAGATTAGGAATAGACCTTAGCTCCCTGGGAGATATTAATGAAAGAGTATGCGAGATAGACAGATTTATCAAGGAGACATTTGTAAGAGATGACATACTATTTAAATCTGCAACTAGCACAGGAGGCACATCTGTTGTGACAGAACCTATCAGACAGGTTGATGCGTCTGCAATATTTGTTTTTACGCTTTTCAAGCCACAGATTGGGAAAAACGTAGAAAAGGCCACTATAGAACGGCTTGAGGCTGACCTGTTTAATGGAAATGTGCTGCCGATAAGGTACCTTGATGATACATATTTTTCAGGTGGTAGATGGCCGCTCCTTGGACTCGAATTTGCAAAGTACTATGCAGAGAGGGGTGACACTGAATCGGCATACAAAATAATCAGATATGTGAAGGAGCAATACCTCGATATAACCGGCGATGGCACGATACCAGAGCAGGAACTGGTGAATCCTGCGCATCCAAATGAGGACCTTGATAACTGGTTCAAGAAGAATGGAAATAAAGTGATAGGCGAACTTGGGTGGGCAGCAGCAGAGTATCTGATGGCAGTAGTTGCATACGACAAAGCAGTAAAGGACACTGTTGGCAAAGAGGCGCTTGCCGCAGTAGTAAGGGAAAAGTAGCTAGATCGCGATGAATATATGCAGATACATTATTAAAATTGCGGAGCACAGCATTATCTGAAATTATGGATACAGACATGTGGATTAGAGCCTTTGGAGGATTCTATAACCCTAGATCGAACACAAAGAAGCTCGACAGCGTGTCAAAATGGCTATTTGCCTCAAGGAGCGTGATATGGATAATATCCGCGCAGGCTGCAATAATTGCAGGAATACTCTCATTTGCGTCGGGGAGATTCAATGCAGTATATTTTGTGCTTTTACTTGCAGGCTTTGTGATAGCTCATGCAACAAGCAACCTGCTAAACGATTATTTTGGATATAAAAGAGGGCAAGATAAAGAGAACACACCAAGGCGATTATATACAATACATCCAATTGCAGATGGCCTTGTTACTGCCAAGGAATTAATAAATGCCATAATCCTGCTCATGATTGCAGGGCTCCTGATAGCAACGTATTTCGTGCTCGTAAGGGGATATATGACCATATTGTTCCTTGCTGTTGGCTCACTGTTTCTTTTTGGATACGATGCATCTCCCATTACCCTAAAGAGCATTGGACTTGGGGAGATATCGGCTTTTATAGTGTGGGGACCGCTCATGGTTGGAGGAGGTTACTACATTATAACAGGATTAGTGAATACAAATGCATTTATTGCAGGCATACCGTATGGATTGGGAGTAATGTCGGTACTCATAGGTAAACATATAGACCAGATAGGGTTTGATAAAAAGGAGAAACAACATACGCTCCCGGTAATTCTTGGGGAATCGAAGGCAAGGATTCTGAATATTATTGTGATAGCTGCCATGTATATCAGTACAATGTTAATGGCATTCTATGAGATTGTTACATTTTTCGCTATGGCAGTGCTGCTCAATCTTTTTAATGCAACTTATGCAATAGGAGTCCTCTCAGAGAAAAGGCCAAAAACCCCACCAAAAGGATATGCAGGGTGGCCGCTTTGGTACCATAGGGCTTCTTTAAGTCACAATAGGAAGTTTGGATGGTTGTATATAATTGGATTAACTATCGGGACGTTATTCAGATTTTTGATGCACTAGCACGTGAATCCTGGCGCAATCTTATTCAAAGAAAATGCACACATATCCACATTGTTTTAAAATATAATTACGCCATTCGCAGATTTCGTTGAAGAGGTACTTGGAAAAAAGTCATGCTCTGAAAAACCTGGCGATATTGAATCGGACCAATCAAAAGTAAATATACAGAGGATATTCAAATGCGGTGCATGTGGGACGCCGCTTTCTGGGCAGCAGGCACTTTACTGTGATGGGTGCGGCCAGTACCATTGTTATGCATGTGGAATAGCCGATGGTGACAGGGTGTGGGACTGCCCAAACTGCGTCATAGAGATACAAAGAGTAAATATCTAGCTCTTATTCTTCACTGCGGCATTTAAAAGAATTTAGTGTAAATGATAATCACGCCTCAGTAGCTCAGTCTGGGAGAGCGTCCCGCTGAAGACGGGAAGGTCGTCGGTTCAAATCCGACCTGCGGCATTTATGCTTTACGAGGATAGCAATTCAACTTAGATACATAAACCTTGAAAGAAGGTAGACAGGGCTGACAAGAAGTCCACAGTAATGCAGCTTTGGGACTTTATCCATTTCTTTTGGCCTATTTCGATTGAACGGGTTACCAAATCTATTCAAATATTGCTCCGTCAGCCGATTTTGTCTCAAAGCCCAATAATGCCTTTGGGTATGCTGTTTGCTGATACGTTCTCCTCAAAACTGGGAAAGAGCAAAAGCAAATATATAAAACATTATAAGGGCAAGATGTGAATGTGATTTTATGGTGACATTCAAGATAATTGGAGTGGCGGTGGCCGTCATAGCGATAGTTTTCATTGCCCTGATTTTGGGCGGTTTCGCTGGAAAGCAGGTGCCCTCCGCGCCTGTGACTACGGTATCAACGCAGAACAACAGGGTTGCAAGCACAACGGTACTGCCTTCTCCAACGCGACCATACATAACCCAGAGCCAAGCAGAGGGCTTCATAGGCCCTGTGCAGACAAGTAGCATAAAGGCGTTTAACACCTCCGCCGCAATCTCCAAACTCAGTCAAAGCTTGGTAGCAAATGCAAGCGCAGCGTGGGTGGTAACCTACAGAGGTGCGCATAACGCCACTATCAGCGAGGTTATTGTAGAGGCAATTAATTCTAGCAAGGCGCAAGCCATGTATAATTTAATGACAGCAAACGTGCAGTACCATCCCAATTACAACTTTGGCACATATGATAACATGTCATACCTTGAGGTGCCATACAACCAGACCGAACATCAAGCCGGGTTATTGGCCAGGCAGGGGCGCTATGACCTCTTCGCGTTTGTAGCAAATGAGAGCGCGGCGAATATTACCAGCCTAACGCACGTGGTGGCGGGAGACCTAACTTGATAGCTACTTCAGGAATGGTGCAAAAGATAACGCAAGGGCTTGCAAGAAGCAGGAAGAGCGGAGCAAGGTATCCAGAGTCATGGCTTTCTCTGTCTTGACCACTAGCTCCCTGCTCTCGAACCTAATATCCTTTAGGTTTATCCTTACAGCTTCGCCTATCCTGAGACCTAACTGCGATTGGTAAAGGAAGAGTAACCTGAATTTCTCGTTATCTATGGCCTTGAAGAACCTCTGCACCTCTTGTTCAGTAAACCCCTTGTTCAGCGAGCCATACTTAGGTATTCGGCTCCTCTGGAAGCGTTTCCTGAACTGCTGCATAACCATCTTGCGTACTTCTACGAGATGGTGCTTCGGCAAGGTAGGTAAGTACCTCTCCAATTCGCCCTTTATGAGTGCGAACTGCTGTTTGGAACTGCACCCGGAGGCTTGATGGGATTCGGCTTTGAAACCGCAATCGCACCCAGACCCGCTTGCGTGTTTGTCGCATGAATTTTCCTCATCTTCTTGATAAAACTTCTTCCCAAGAAGTTTTATGGACTCGGCGGACGTCGATAAACCAGTATGATTTACTAACCATTTATTTACCTTTTGCAATGTTTTTAACTTGCAAGAGCATTTAATCGAGATTTTGCTTGCGAACCATCAGAACCGTCGAAAAAACTTGAATATTTCTTACCATCACCAAGATATGCAAAAGCACCTGCAAAGGTCTTTATAAGAGTCAGTTCTATGCGCCCCACATACATCAATTTTTCTGTAAGAGATTTAGGGACACACAAGAAATACAAATTTGCAGTATACGTCTTAAGATCTTTTATAATCTCATCAGAGCAATATTTTTTAGATAGTTTTATAATATCGGAGGCCAACGCTTGCATTTCTGTAAAGTTTGCTTTTACGTGTTTTTCAGCAAAACTATCAAAACTATCCTCTTTCCTTAAGTCCTCTATACTTGGCATCTTCTTAGCTATTTTTGGACTATTTGATAGCACCCATGTAAGCGAAGCAATGTCATCTAAGATATCAGCTAAGAAACCCATAGCATTTGTTATCAATAATTCCTGCCCTTTTTGAGATGTGTCTCTTCGATTGTTTAATCTAATCTCAGACACGAATGAGCGGAACCACTTTGAATCTATTATCATGCTAAGCACCAATTCCTCGTCTTTTGATAAAGCATATGCTTCTTTATCTTTAGATTTTGAACTTGGAGATTTTGAATTTAGGACATTCCTGATGTAATGAATCAATGGTTTTGGTGTTGATATAAGTAAAGGGTTTAATTTTGGATTATAAGCCCCTTCGTCCTTTTCATATCTTTTTATATATCCTAAAGCCATCAGGTCTTTTCTTGCATCTATTATTGGTTTTTGGTTTACCTTTCTAAGGTCTTTTTGCCCGTATACAAACCTTGCAACAGCTGCTTGGGAACTGGGATTAAAGAACGATAGGTATACAACAGAATTAGATTCGTATGCTTTGTTTGTCCTTCCAACTAGCCCTTTTAACTCCTCATCTATGTTCTTCATAAATACACCTAATGCGAGATCATGTTAACGATTACAACATTTATAACAATTCACAACAAATAGAACAATATATATGTTTGTATCTACATCATGTATCTTAGTAAATGTCTTTCAAGTGGTTGATGTTATGAAAGGAATAAGTGTATATCTAGCTGCTGATGAGATTGCCTTCTTAGACAAGAAAGTAAGCGAGGGATACAAGATCAGTTCCCTTGTCAGGCATATCATATCTGAATGGATAAAGAATGAGTGTGATAAAAATGACGCTTAGCGAAGCCGACATTGAACGATATTGCACAGCTATTCGCTGGTCGCAGATTCCCGACAATCGAGAATCGCTAGAGCCAGAGCTTAAGGAACTATTGGAGCTCATTGAAAGAAAAATGGATAAATTAAAGCCAAGACAGAAATTGCAGGTAGTTGTAAGTTTTAGTGCTAAAAATCAACCCCTGACCTTTACCTCAACGCTCTTACCATATACTACTAGAACGGTGTAAAAATGCAAAACGAAAAAATTCAATTGGATATGATGAGTAAACCCATAGAGAAGTTATTACGTCATGAAACTAGGCGACTAGTAATATTGATAGGCAACGTTGTCGAAGGGCAAGATGTTGATATGCAAGAACTTTCTCTAATTTGGGGGACTGATAAGCAATGGCCCTATAATAAAACTGCACTGTTGGTGACGGCTATGAAACTCGCAAATATGGTCAAGGAGCATCATTCTCATAAAAAGAAAATATACGAGATAAATAGGCAATTGATACTTGACTTTTTGGATAGCCCAAAAGAATGATAATATGCGCAAACATGTATCTATCTCTAATGGCCTTGATATGGTCATAAATGATATTAAAAAGATAGAAGAGACTAAAACGTTGGATAATAGTTATTCTAAAATTCTGAATTATTTGGCCGTATTGGGAGTTGAAAGGTATAATGAGTTGTTCAAAATTAAATTAAAGATACCTGAATTTGATTTTGATAAATATTATCGACAAATTTATAATAACAAAGTTAAGAAGGGGGAGGGGTAGGGTGTGTATGAAGGTGTCTCTTATTTACTTTACTTATACTTATGTACATAAGTATAGTAGTACTATGTATGATGTTAACTATTCTCTCTACCCTCCCCTCCTCACTACAGAATACACAGCGGTTCGCTTCGCGAACCGCTGTGAGTTTTCAACTGCTTAGACGACAAATACACCTATGGTTTAATATGGTACCATAATGTCTAATACGCACAATGGTGTTGTAATTAGACATTCAAATGTAGAGGCTTGAGTTTAGCTTATTCCTGCTTCGATATTCTGCATGGTAGTATTGAATGCCTGCTGTGTGCAAAGAGAGCCCGAGCAGCTTACTATAGACAGGAAGTTGGACTGCTGCACCATAGCAGTAAATGAATTAGGGTTCACAGTTAAGTCTTCAATATACTGAAGATTGCCCGCAGAGCCTGATTGCTGTGCATGTGGCGCTTGATTGGCAAGTATTATGCCTGCCTGTGGCGTTTCCACTACCAATTCTGTAAAGTTCGTTGCATATGTGTGATTGTAGTATGTTATGTAATAAGAAGAGCCTGCATTGGTATTTTGAAAGGTGAAGTTGAATAGCAGCGTCTGAATCTGGGTCGGGAATAGCAAGTCTAAGGATCCTATTGGTAACTCGCCTGCGTTCAGTGCCGACTCGCTGTATATGCCGCTACCATACACACCCTGTAGTTGCTGCTGAGTTAGATAAGGCTTGTTCAGGTTGACTGAGTTGCTGGTTGGTGGAGCGTAGTAGTTAGAGTTAGCAAGAACAACATAGACCACCCAAATTATGAATAGGAATGCGATAGAGCCGCCCATTGCCTTTGTCATGCCTCTTTGTTTAAAGCTTAACTGCCTGAGCGATGCACCAATTATTAAACTGACCAATATCAAAACGAATGATGCAACTATGAGCATAACACTGAATGTTAAGCTTGCAAGCAGTAAGAATACAAATAAGACTGCGATGACATTCTCAACTGTCCATACCTTATGTGATGTGGCGAAGTCGTATATAACGAATAAGACGAACAGCACTATGAAGCTGCCTAGAAATAATGGAGAGCTAAATGCAGTGCCGAGTCCTATGCCTGTTATTGCATTGAACAGTTTGATTGAAGGCAACGTCAGGATAAACAGGACTACTGTCATTATCACAGATTTGATTAGAAGCTTTGGCAGGGCAGTTTTTAGCATGCTACTTACTGCCTGATTCTGTTGTGTATTGCTATGCTGAGACGGCACATGGTATCTGCGCCACCTATGGTATCTGCGTCTTCCTGACATACGAAGTTATATGACTAGAACGCTTTTATACTTTCCCGAAAGAGATAAATGTCCTGAATCATAATAGTCTGATAGATAAATTATGGTGGCAACTTGGGATTCATACCTGCAGCTCCAGATAACGAAGCTATACGGCAGACTAGAGATCACAGTAAGCGACAGGTTGAACTGGTAGAAGATCTCAGCAAGTCATCTAAAAATCTAGAGAAGCTTACTAAGGTACTTATCGTATTCACTGCTGCACTTATAGTATTCGGCTCGTTGGGCGCGATGACGGAGCTAAGTCAATATCCTGCTTTCATCAGTTGGTTCTTACTTATCATTATAATAGTAGCGGTTGTTGTGGTGTATGCTGTCTTTCCTGGAAGCATATGGAGACTCATTACTGCAGGATATCTATTACTCAGATATAGGAAGGTAAGAGCTATGCATGCCACCAATACAACCACAGGCGAAGTTAGCATCAGCGTAACCGCCACGGTAGCTGCACATAACCTTAATCCTTTTACTGCAGAGGACTATAAAGCCGCTATTTCTCTATTCATTATTAGCATCACGTTCCTGTGGCTCTCCTATCAACTCCAGACAATATTTCCATCCACAGCAGGTAATGTGATTGGTGATCTTGTAATATCCATGTGGATACTCTTGGGAGGCAGTATTATTATTTTAATAGTCATGGTGTATCGCACACTCAGAGGTTAGACACCATTACAACATATTCCTTCATTCTTCACACTTCGTAGTATATTGTTAAGCTAGCTGGGCATCCTATCTTTCCTGTCCGATGTGGCTACTAACAAAGGAAGGATAAGCAAATATTATGGATAAATCTGCGCTATTTAGCTTTGCATATAATCCGCAGTTTCAGATATGTTAGAATACATAGTTATTGTAGCAGGGTTTGATGGCCCTGTATAGCTTCCATTCCCTGAGCCTGTCCAGCCTGTGAATGTACCTTTACCAAATCCTGAAACTGCATTTATATTTACATGATAACCTGGAAAGAAGCTGTAACTCCCAGAACTCGGAGAAGTACAAAATGGCCATGGCAATCCGCCGCAGGCCGATCCATTTATTGTTAAATAATAACTTTTAACTGGTACGAAGTGGGCAGTTTCTATACTACTAGCCCCAGATATATTTGTTGATTGTAACATCCCCGTATAGCTTGAGCCCGTCCATCCGTTAAATTTCCATCCAGGATATGGAACCGCCGATATTGTTACGGGATCACCTTGTGTCATCATCATAGGGCAAGTATTCTGTTCGCCGCTCCATCCAGTAGTAGTGGCGTTTGAGGTAAAGCACGCAGGGAACCCGTTTACATAAAGCGCATATTTATCGTATATTTCTGCATATCCCCCAATTAAAGATTGATTTATATTTGTTACATAAGGCGTGACATTTACTATCATCATTACTTGTGGCGGACTATAGCTCCAATAAGCAGTCTCTGTTATATCACTATTCATAGTTATAGTTGCGTTTGGCGAGCTTCCAGAATAACCACCGCCATAATTTGACCCCCATCCACCAAACTCACATCCAGACGCTGGATACGTCTGGGTTGGTGTAGCAGATATATGCACTATGCTTCCAGCCCTGTATGTGCCATTGCCAGACTGCGAGACACTGCCACAATTATCTGGACTTACTATTTTTTCATTTAAAGTATAATAAATGGGAGCAAAGTTCTCTGTTTCTGTTATATTATTATTCATAGTGAGATTAAATTCTCCTGAATTTCCAGAGTAGCATCCAGTACCACTACAAGACCAGCTAGTAAATTGCCATCCTGATGGTATATTAACTACAGAAATGTTAACACTTGCATTATTCGAGTATTTGGTTGTGTTCGGCAATTCTTGTACCAAATGCATGTTGTGTTGGTATCGGATTACACTTTGTGCACCTATGCTTGAAGGGTTTGAAGTTATAGTTAATGAACGATTCAATGGCGCAGGTGGGGGAGTTGCCCAGCCAGCGATTTCTGTAATATTGCTATTAATCGTTATAGTTGCATTCGGTGAGCTTCCAGAATAGCCATTGCCATCATTGCACACAACGCCCATTTCTCCAGTAGTTGGTGCATCTCCAAAAAAACAAAGCCAGCCTCCGAATACTTCTCTGTTAGGTGGCCTAGCGGATATTAATACTCTGCTCCCAGCTAGATATGTGCCATTGCCAGACTGCGAGACATTACCACTATTGTTCATACTCTTTACATATAAAGAGTAATATACGGGTTTTACTGGTTGTGTTGTCGTTGTTGATTTAGTTGTACTTGTGGTGGTTGATGTTGAAGTCGAAGTAGTTGAAGAAATTACCTGATATTCTACGGTTTCAGTTATATTCCCTTTCATATCTATAGTTACATTAGGATTAGTGCTGTTTTTACTTCCTAATCCAGATCCAACCCATCTGGAAAAGTAGTATTCTACGCCTGTTTGTGGTAAGTTGCAAGATAAAGGTGCCGATAAATTCACTAGTGAATTTGCTTGTTCTGAATAATTATTACCAGGCTGCGGATTAGGATAACAGTAAACAAAAGTACCTATATTTGTTTGTTGACTCAAATTCGGAGTTCTGATTATATTAAGAGTATAATATTTTATTTGTGGCATTGTAGTTGTGCTTGTTGTAATTACTGTGGATGTTGTGGACGTTGAGGTTGAAGATGATGTGATTTGACCAGGCGGATTGCCCGTATAATCAACAACTACTTCTAGTTGTCCAGTATAAGATTGATTTGGAGTTTTAAAATTGAGATCAAGACCATATGTTGTCATATAACCATTTGGCGGGGATATTGAAAATCCCTCCCCTACTGGTGTGAATCCTGGTGTTTTGTACACTACTCTCGAAACAGTTTCGTTTGGAAACAACGCAGTACCCATAGAGGCATTCTCATTGGGCCTTAGATTATTGATATTTCCAATACCAAATGAACTATTTAAATCGGTATTGATATTATGCATGATTAATATTGTACTAGTTATATTAACTTCTGGGAGGGGCCCAGTAAAGCAGGCATGAGAACCAGGGTCTTCGCTTCCATAAACATACCCGTACTCGAATGGACAGTTACTTGGACAAATTGTATTATTTAGATAAAAATACGTCTGATTAGCATTTGAACATTGAACGATTTTTACGGTAGATGGCTGTAACCATTTATAATTAGCAGTTGCGTCTATATTACCAAAAACGTTGAGTTTTATTATAGTGCTATTGTTTGTAATTTCTAACTCTGAATTACTATAATTTTTATAAATCCAGCGCCCATTACTATAGGTACCATTAACGTTAGTTTCAGAAATAGACCATCCTACAAATGTATAATTTTCAAAGTTTTGACATTCGGTTGAAGCTAAAAGCTCTACAACCGCTCCGCGAGGATTTGAATAATTTCCAATAAGTGTTATGGGACAAACATAACCATTTGGATTAGACGTGCTAGGATTTGTTTGGACCGATAAGTGATAATTCTGTTTAGGCGCGGTTGTGCTATTTTTATTGAATGATGAATTTAATATTACTTGTGGGGTTGTTATATTAGGAGTTATTGTAGTAGTTATTGTAGTTTGTGGGGTTTTATTTGTTGTGGTTATTGGGATAGTTGTAGTTGCAGGCGCAAAAGAGCTGAATATGTGACTAATAACGTTAGTAATATCTTGCCAAATAGATCCAAATATAGAAAAGCTATAAGACTGGGAATTGCCAATTGAATGAAAAGAAGTGTTAGAAGCACCTACTACAGGTATCGACATGAATAGGGCAAGCATAAACACTAGAGCTAAACCTAGCTTTAATAGATACATTCCATCAATATCCTATTAAAGTTTAGATATAAATAGTTTGACTATATAATGTATTGTACAATACGTATAATGTGACCACATGTCCAAAACACTTAGAGGAGAAGAGATAGACAAATTGATATTAAGATTAGACAAATTGATATTAAGATATATCGCCAGCATACCTTTCTCTGCAACAACAGAAATGGTTGCCAAAGAGCTAAAGATAGCTTGGTATACTGCCTCACAGCACTTGATTAAGCTTGAAAGAGAAGGCAAGATAAAGTATTTCAGAATAGGCCGCCAAAACCAATACATTTTAGCTTCGAGATTAAAGACCTAGAAGCCATAACCAAAATACATGTAATCGCTCGCCCGTCGGCGCCTTACGGCGCCAGGACGGCTCGCTCAATAGTGTCTTTTCTTATTTGTTCGCATCAAGCAGCAATGCCCTGCTCACTTCATCCAGAACCTTCGGGTCTTTGAGCGCCTCTATCATAAGCTCCTTCATGCTCTTGACGTTCTTCTCCTTATCCATCGCAGTCTTTATATCCAGAGCCGAACCGCAGCGTGTGCAGTATATCGCATCTATGCCGTTGACCATCTTACAGGTAGGGCATTCACGCACTTTCAGCTTTACTTCTCTCTCAGAATCATGCGGTTTCAGGCCGTTGGCCACTAGGGTTGCATTGTCTATGTCCCTACCGCTTAGATGCACATATGTTGCAGCCATGCTGCTGGCTCCAGTCCAACCAAAGACAGCCTTTAATTGCTGTTCTGTTAACTTGTTTGCATAATTAGAAGCCCTGCTGTGCCTGAACAGGTGGGGGTATATGCGCTTCTCTATGCCTGCCGCATCTGCAACCTCCTTGAGCATCTTCCTTAGCCCGCCATAATCCAGCTGGCCTTTGATGTTGCTCTGCTTGAGATTCCACCATAAAGACTGACTAGGCTTCAAATCATTTACAAGGTTGAGGTATTGGGCAAGAAAAGGCACGCTGAAGAATATCGGTATCCTGCGCATTCCAGTCTTTCCATTTACTACTATGTGGTTTGATTGGCCGCTGCCCAATTCAACATCCTTCTTTCTTATTGTGAGAAGCTCGCCGACCCTTATCCCAGCGTCAAACAAGAGTGCTATTATGGCCTTATCCCTGAGGTTGTTCGCTGCGCCTATCATCTTTTGTATATCTTCCTCACTTAATATGTCCTCTGGCAGAATCTTCTCAGTCCTTTTTATAGATGTCTTCAGCCAGCGTACTGATTTAGGGTAGAATTCCCCGTCTCCAAAGCTTTGCTTGTAGAATGACTTTATCGTTACGTTTATGCTGCGCCTTACTTCGTTGGATAGGTCTAGTCCGTTCAGCTTCGCAATGGCCTTTTCTACATCTTCTCTGGTGGCATTTTTCAATACTACATGCTTGTCCATAGCCGCTAGGAACTTCTCCAAGCCATATAGGTGCTTTATTATGGTCTTGATGTTCAGCCTCTGCGCCTTTGATCTGGCCACGTAACCGTGTATGGCATCTTTGTTCTCCTGCAAGATATAGTTATCTGCATCTATGCGCCCGATTAGCCTGTCATAGTCCTTCTCGAAGTCCCTTGCCATGAATAGATATAGGTAGGAGACTATATAAAGCTTTATGTGAGTAAGTCATACCCTACTTCCTCGTAAAGCGAAAATGGACTCGGCGGGAGTCGCACCCGCGGCCTCATCGTCTTTCGATAAAGCCTTTTTTTTAAAAGCTTCTTGCGAACGATGCGCGCTACTACTGCGCTACGAGCCCGTACTGAATCTGTGGCAATTTACCTTATTTATATCTTGCGCCACTTAAACCTTACATGGACAAGTCCCGCGATGCTGCCGCGAAGGCGATATTTGACAGGGTGCTGAAGGACATTAAACCCAACACAGAGGAGATAAAGGACCTGAGGCACAGGATCAACAGGCTAATAGGGGTGCTTAAAAGTGCAGTCCCCAAGAATGTTGAAATCCGTGTCGCCGGATCTATGGCACGCGGAACTAACCTGAAAGGTGATGCAGACATAGATATATTCCTGCTGTTCAACAGTGGCATCAGCAAGGACCGTCTCGTGAAGATGGGGCTTGAATACGGGAAGAAGGCAGCCAAGATCTCTGGCGGCAGGTATGAGATAAAATATGCGGAGCACCCGTACATACGCTTATATGCGGACAATGATGCATTAAAGGCGGATCTGGTGCCCGCATCAAAGATAGATGATCCTGAGGATATGGCAACAGCCGTTGACCGCACTCCGCTCCACACAGAATTTATAAATTCACATTTCAATGACAGACAAAGAGACGAGGTAAGGCTACTCAAGTACCTGCTGAAGGCGCACAAGATATATGGCGCAGAGATAAGGACTGGCGGATTCTCTGGATACATGTGCGAGCTGTTGGTGTACCATTACGGTTCCCTTATCAATGCACTCGATGCAGCTGCGAGGTTCAGCATGCCCCTGGCGCTTGATCCCGCATCGAGAAAGGAGATAACCTCCCCCGAAGTCACAAAACGCTTCAGTTCGGATTTTATCGTAATAGACCCGGTGGACAAAAACAGGAATGCGGCAGCAGGGGTATCCAAGGAGTCGATAAGCCGCCTTCTCATATTAGCAAAGCAGTTTACGGACAGACCAAGAATCGGGCAGTTCTACGGAAGGGGCTTTTCGTCCACAAAGGTTTCAGTACTGCTCTCGAAGTTTGCGAAGGATTCGGGACTGGACACATTCGTAATAGAATCTTCATTCCCTGACAAGAGTGAGGACATAATATTTCCGCAGCTAAGGAAGGTTGGACGGCTGATTGAAGATTATCTGGTAAAGAATGGTTTTGTGGTGTACCTTAGCATGCAGGTAATAAAAGGAAGGAGTGGGGCCCTGGTATTCCTTGCGCCACCGCAGACCCTTGTGTCAAGGATGCTGAAAGGACCTGACGTATTCGTGAAGAATGCATCCCAGCAGTTCATGTCTAGGCACAAAGACGCACTGGGCTTTACTGTAACAGATTCTACGATATATGCGCTACAGCGGTCAGATCGCCCAACTATCGAGGCCGCGTTGCGCGGCATTCCCAGGCACATGCTGGTGCACAAGGACATAGATCTCAGGAAGGCCAATGTGCTCAAGAACAGCGTACCGGAAGGGTTGAGATTCGAATTGTACGCGGAGCTTCTAAAGAAGACGACCATATAAACAGGAATCAGAGCAGGTCAAGCACGCCGTTCAGTTCACCGAGCATCTCTATGTCGTTGGCTTTTATCTTCTTCCCCCTGGCAATATCCACAACCTTCCGAAGCGCACTGCTGCCTGCCTCTATCTCGTATACTGTGCCATAGTTCCTGGAAGCGTTCACTCCGCAGTAATCTATTGCCTCGGAGACTATGTTGTCCTCAATTTTCTGCCTGCCGTATTTTCTCTTTTTCAGTCTCTTCAGGAGGGCGGCAGGATGCTCTCTCATAACAACTGCAACAGCATGCATTATCCTCATGTCGCAAAGGAGATGCCCCTCAATTATAACGTAATCTGCCGTGCTATGATTTGCCATCCTGTTTAGCTCGGATTCGAGCCCCCCCAGCCTCACTATCAGCGCGCCGTCTTTTGAGCTGGAGATATAGAGCTTCCTCTCTTTTACAACGTCATTTGCTCTTATGAGCTCCGCTTTTTTCAGGGTCTTTGCAAGCCTTTCAGAGATAGTGGTCTTTCCGACGCCAGGCGTCCCAGTTATTACTATTATCCTCTTCGTCATGGGCTCGGATCCTGTTTTGCTGGCTTCTTATGCACAAATATGTCAGCTATGTCATCGATGAGGCCGCTTATCTCATCACGTGCATTGTCTATGGATACGAGTATGCTTTGCGGAGGCTTTACCGAGATTATGTGACCTTTGCTTCCAGAGAAGAACCATGAACCTATGTTGTATTTTTTATACGTTGAAGATATGTTTGCCACGTAATTTGATGAGTTTATGAACTTCATTATCAGTGCCTCAAGCCCGTTATTGTAGCTGTTTACATAGATTACCTCGGGGCTGGTAAGGCTTAGATCCATGTCGGCAGGCCTTATATAGGGTACCTTTGCTATTGCTGCCCTGCTCGACAGCAACTGCTCTATCTTATTGTACAGCGCATCTGCATCTGTAAGCTCCCTTGTAAATTCCCCCTGCTCGAGGGACAGTCCTGCAACAAGATCATCAAAGTACTTATCTGCCTCTGCGCGCATGTTCTTTATCTTGGTTGATATGTCTTTTAGGTCTGCATACTCCGCTGGACTGGAAAGCAGCTTTTTCAGCCTAACGCCAAATTTATCTCCGATAGCGTTGTCGAGGTCTGTGACAAACGGATCTATCTCATCGCTCCAAGGCGCATTTTCTGCCATAAAATCAACTAAATATGCACAGGGGTACTTAAAAAGTTTGCCATGCAAACGAGGCTTTCGGATAGCACCGAATCCATGCCACAAGAAACCTGTGTCCATTAGACTATTTATAAATTGTCCCGCTAATAACACAGTGGTAGCATGGAACTGCATCTGGACAGAAATGGCCTTGACTTTGCTTACAAATACCCGTTCTCAAATGAGGCAAGGGCCATAATAGCGACTGCAAACTCCATGGAAGACAGACTCGTAAATGCCGGAAGATTGCGGGTAGAGGAAGACATTAATGGCAAGCCAATAGTATTCCACAATACGATGATGCAGGACGTTAAGCGCATGCATGTTCTCAGCTACGTATATTCCAGGATGATAATAAGTGCCATGGCGAACAAACTCCACCTCGATAAATATGTACTATCGGAGGCCAGGCGCGCCAGGATGGCACTTGAATATGAAACCCTCCCAAATATGCTGAAGCTCACGAGCGAGCTGGGAATGGAACTTGGATATTCCGAGGAGCGATTCGTGATAAAATTCGCAACGTTTCTTTTGCTGTCCTCGGATTCTAGAAGCCTTCCGTTAGTTGACCAAGAGCTCGCCAGAGGTATGGTATACCTTAAGAAGGAGAATGCACTTTCACTCATGGAGAGCGCAATTGCAAAGGAGATACGCAAGAACCTTCCAATCCCCCCGAAGGAGCTTCCTGACAGGATAATAGAAGAATCAATGCGGGTTAGGCTTCCAAAGCTGGACCCAAAGGTTGAGATACGGGAAGGGAGCTACAGATGGATAGAAAAGGTACTCTCCAACCCTATTGCGGACGTTAGACACAGAACGGTTAATCTAATACTTGCCCCATATCTTACAAACATAAAGGGCATGGACGAGGACGCTGCCGCGTCCATAATACTTGAATACATAGAGAGATGTAAGCAGATAAATCCGGACACGAAGGTCAATTCGTCGTACATAAAATACCAGTGCAAGTATGCTAAGTCAAAGGGAATGAAACCCCTGTCCCTGGAAAAAGCCAGGAATCTTTTTATCGGAGTGCTTGAACTCGATTAGATGATATCATGAACCGTATGGGACTATGCCACATATGCGGGGAGTCAGCCAGGAGGGTGTGCAGCATGTGCGGCAGGCAGGCATGCGATAGGCACATCAAGAAAGGCGTATGTGAATCCTGTGCGTCAGGAAAAAGATGAAGCGCTATAGGCCTGCGAAGTCTGTCATGGACGTACCACTCGGAAATGCGCGCCCATTCTGCGATTCCACAGGAAGCCCAATCTCTTCGGCAATGCGCTGTAGCTCTGACAGGTCAACCTGTCTTAAGGTAGCGAGCTCTACATAGTTTATGTTTCCATGCTGCACCCGCCTTATATCGAATGTCAACTGCTGAAACATGCCGCTCCTGATGAGTCTTACCTTTACCGACCCCCTGGATATGACATCTTTCGCCTTTGCAGAAATCTCCATAATACACTTCTCAATATATACGCATTGATACATCCTACACAAGCAATAATAAATTATCCTGCAATATCTAAACTATGGATATAAATGTCGTCGCAATAGTGATATTCATAATCTTCTCGACATTTACCCCAGTATCGCTTGTTATTACCTCAATATTCCTCAGAAGGCAGTCAAAAAGGAACGCTATGATGGGATCGCCTTATGAAAGTGCGGAGGAGAGCAGGGGGAACAGAATAAGCATAATGAATGAGTATATGCACTACTTTTCAATGTTCCTTTCATTTGAGATACTTGTTGCAGTGGCAATAGTCTGGGCACCAATAGCAAGACTGCTTCCGACCACTGCAAGCGCCGCTGTGCTGTCATTGCTTGTTGCTGGCATGGTATTCGAGGTGTTCGTGATGCTGATAGCAAGGTCTACTCGGTGAGGTTTTATGGCAGAAGATAACATAGACCACGAAAGCAAGGAATTTGCAGACGCTAAGGAAGAGATGGACGCATTGGTATACGAATCCCTCAAGGGGAGGGAGGTAAAGCCAAATGCTATTTTCGCAAAGCTTTCGGATCTAACACGTTCAATGCCCATAAGGAAGAAGGTAATAAACTGGTCCAGGGTGAATTCGCTCTGGCCGCTGCAATTCGGCCTTGCATGCTGCGCAATAGAGCTTATGGACTTCGGCTCTGCAAGAATCGATGCGGAGAGAAAAGGATACCTGCTGTTCAGGGGCACTCCGAGGCAGTGCGATGTGATGATAATTGCAGGGTGGGTAACCAAAGCCATGGTACCGGAGATAAAGAGGCTTTACGAGCAGATGGCAGAGCCGAAGTATGTGATAGCATTCGGCGAATGCGCTACGTGCGGGGGCCCGTGGTGGGAGAGCTATAATATAATGAAGGGCATAGACCAGGCAATAAAGGTAGATGTATATGTTGCAGGATGCCCCCCAAGGCCCGAGAACCTGTTCGCAGCGCTCATGAAACTGCAGAAGAAGATAGGTGGTAGCATTGAAAGTAGATAGAGATGCACTTGTTGCGACAGTAAGCAGGATGAAGTCTGAAGGCTTCGACTACCTTGTAAAGGTGACAGCTGTGGATTACGCTGATCATATAGATGTGCTGTACATACTGCGAAATACTGACACATCCAAAGACGAGATACTAGAGGTTATGCTAGATCCGGAGGACCTGCGGATTCATACTATAATCAACATACACAAGTCTGCAGATTGGTATGAGAGGGAGATGTCGGAGATGTTCGGCATAGGGATTTTGGGCAGGAACGCGCCAAGGCTTTTGCTTGAGAAATGGGATGGAGTGGACCCGCCTCTGAGGAAGGTTTTTGCATGGAACGCTGCATACAAGACAAAGGAGGATAAATAATGCCAATAACAAGAATAAATGTGGGACCTGTGCACCCAAGCACCCATGGCGTGATACGGCTTGTGGTGGATCTTGATGGAGATACGATAGAAAACGTTGAGCCGCATGTTGGATTCCTGCATCGCGGAGTGGAGAAGCTCGTAGAGACAAGAATGTACATGCAATCGACACCATATATGGAAAAGCTTGACTATGTAGCTCCGATGTCATACAATGATGCATACGTGGCTGCAGTAGAGGCAGCAATGGGCATTCCCGTTAAGGAGAGGGCGCAGTACATACGGGTAATACTTCTCGAACTTCAGAGGATCGCAAGCCACCTGCTGAGCATTGGCACGCTGTGCAATGATATAGGCCAGATGTTCACCGCATTTATGTGGTCGTTCAAGGACAGGGACATTGTGCTTGACCTCTTGCAGGAGGCGACGGGATCGCGCATGTTCTATGTAAACATGAGGCTCGGTGGCCTTCATTCAGATCTGCCACCAGACTTCGAGGAGCATGCACTGAATACGTTGGATTACCTTGAAAAGCGAGTACCGCAATACGAACATTATATTGAGAGGAATCCCATATTCACCGAGAGGATGAAAGGCATAGGCGTTGTTTCAAAGGAGCTTGCAAAGAATATAGGGATTACTGGCCCTGCGCTGCGAGCCTCTGGGGTTAACTATGACGTAAGGAAGAACAGCCCATATTATGTATACGACAAGTTCCACTTCAATCCGCAGGTGCTTTACGACGGAGACAATTTCTCCAGATACAAGGTAAAGATACTGGAGATAAAGGAAAGCATAAGGATTGCGAGAGCAGCATTAAAGTCGCTTCCGGAGGGCGATGCACTTGGGATGCCGGTAAAGCTCAGAAGCCCAAATCCTAAAAACAGGATATCTATTGTAAGCAGGGAACTTCCGAGAGGCGAATGCCTCATGTACCTTGTTGCGGATCCGCAGAGACCATACCGGCTTTCCATCAGGTCGCCATGCTTCATAAACCTTGCCGCAATAAGCCACATAGCAAAAGGGGAAAGGTTTGCAGACCTGTTCGGCATACTCGGCAGCCTTGACATAATAATGGGCTGCATAGACAGGTGATACCATCGCACCATTGAACAATATACCTTTGGACAATATCGCAGTGAACCTTGAAAAAAACATGATAAACATACCTTTCTGGCTGCATTCCGCAAGCCTGCTGTACAATATAATAGGCATAATCATATACGTGGTAATAGTCTCCATAATATTCTCAGTATTTGGATATGTGGTAGGGTGGCTTGAGAGAAAGCTAATTGCAAGGGCACAGTACAGGCACGGTCCAACGTATGTTGGCATGTGGGGAATACTGCAGAACATGGCAGACTTGATAAAGCTCCTCGCAAAATCTGACGTTGTACTTGACAATGCAGACAGATTCATCTTTATAATTTCCATACCCCTTATACTTGCACTCTCCGTATTTCTTGTGCTTCTTCTGCCATACTCCCCAGTATTGCAGTCTACTAACCTGGGTTTTGGACTGCTAATGGTATTCACGGTAATCGCATTTTTCCCTATACTCCTGTTCAACGCAGGTTTCTCAAGTGCTAACAAATTTGCAAACATAAGCGCGCAGAGGTCAGTGCTCATACTTCTTGGCTACGAGATACCAGTACTGCTGGTCGTCGCATCTGTTGCGCTTCTTGCAAACGGATACAACCTGCAGAACATAATAGCAATGCAGTCAAATTCATACTTTGCATTGCTTATGCCCATAGGTCTTTTCGTCTTCTTCGTAGCGATGCTCGCTGAATTTGAGAGACCCCCATTTGATCTAAGGGAAGCGGACTCCGAGCTGATAGCAGGATGGCTTACGGACATCAGCGCACCATACTATGCCCTCGCCCTCTTTATAGACTACGCGAGGATGTTTCTGGGGAGCGTGTTAATAGCAATACTCTTCTTCGGCGGATGGCTTGGGCCGCCCTTTCTTCCACCGCTTGCCTGGCTAATTGCAAAGGCATTCATAATCTCGATATTTGTCATAATGGTGAGGGCCACTACATTCAGAATGAGGATAGATAGGGTACTAAGATTCGGATGGTGGTGGCTGGTACCGCTCTCATTAATAAACCTTATAATTACATACATAATATTCGTCAGGTGAAGTGAAATGTTGGAGCCTCTTGCAAAGACCATAAAGACTGCCATCTTCGACAAACGGTACACGACCGAATTTCCCGAGAACAGGGAACCACTTCCTGACAGCTATAGAGGCAGGCTGAGACTTGACATGGAGACCTGCATAAGTTGCTCGGCATGTGCAATAATCTGTCCGAACCAGACAATAACCATGGTGAGCACCCTGACTGAAAAAGGGGACAAGATAATGCCACAGGTCGGGCATGAGAGGTGTCTCTTCTGTGCCCTATGTGCAGAGGTATGCCCTCCGAAATGCCTTACACTGACGAAAAGCTACGATTATGAGGCCTATGATAAAAGAGAGCTGCTGACAAGGCCCGAGGAGCTTGAATAACATGATAGGCTTGTACGTGTTTTATGCAATAGCCGCGCTGGTAATAACATCGTCTATATTGGTATTCGTACAGAAAAGGCTGATACATGCAGTAATAGCGCTTGCAGTGGTGTTCTTTGGCAGCGCACTTGTATTCTTCATTATAGGGCAGACGCTTGTAGCGCTCCTGCAGCTTGTAGTGTTTGTTGGTGGATTCTCAACTTACCTGATAGTTGCAGTGGCAACAGAGGAGAAGAACGCCAGACTCATTAGGTTTCCTGTATTTGCAGTGCTGTCTGTACTTCTGTTTGCAGGAATTGTATTTGCATTGCAGGGCATTCCTTCACAGCAATTTGGCGAGGGCAATAACTTCCTTACTGCTGCAGCATCGGCCCTTGCAACTGACTATGCTATGCTTTACATAATGGCAGCACTGCTATTTGCAGCCACTATAGGCGGTGTAATGATAATAAAAAAGTTCACAAAACTGCTGATATAATGATACCGCTTCTCTATCTGTTCGTATTGAGCATTGCGCTGCTTGCCATAGGACTCGCCGCCATTGCAGCCGAACGACACCTTGTGGTAATAATGCTCGCCGTCGAAATAATATTCGTGGCTAGCACCATAGCACTGATATCCTTCTTCTCATACAATGCACATGCAAACCCCGATGCAGTTACAATGCTCTTCGCAATCTTTGCAGTCGCAGCAGTGGAGATAATAACATTGATAACATTCTATGTGTACATGAAGTATCATGACATAAGTTTTGACGTCTCAAAGCTCTCAAAGTTCAAGTGGTAGATCATGTTCGCACCGATAGTATTATTGCCACTTGTCGCTGCAATATTGGCAATTGCAATATTCAAAAGACCGCAGGCGGCAAAGTACTTAGCAATAGCAGGAAGTATGATCGGGCTTGTACTTACATTGGCCGTGGGCTATGGCAGCGCCAGTATCCCGTGGTTTAGCGTGGGTCACTATACAATAAGCCTGTCGATAGCGGTCACTCCGCTTAACTACCTGCTTCTCTTCATCGTAATGCTGATGGGCCTTATCGTAATGATATACTCCGCAGGATACATGGACACGCTAAGCGAGCATAGGAGATACTACATAGAGATGCTCTCGTTCCAGGCTGCAATGGCAACATTTGCAATAAGTGGAAGCTTTATAACACTGTTCATAGCCTGGGAGTTTCTCAGCCTCACGAGTTATCTGCTGATAGGCTTCTGGCATTCGAAAGAGAGGGCAAACAGGGCGGCAAGGAAGGCACTCACAATAATATTTATAGGCGACCTTGCGCTTCTCGCGTCAATGGTCATATTCTGGAACATATTCGGCACACTCTCATTTGTGCGAATAATAGCCTCCGTGAGCTCACATGTATCTGCGGATCTAACTGCCGGAATACTGCTATTGCTCCTCGCGATATTCACAAAATCAGCGCAATTCCCGTTCCACGAATGGCTTATAGACGCAATGGAGGGACCTACACCGGTATCGGCATACCTCCATTCAAGCACGATGGTTAAGGCAGGAGTATTTGCAGCAATACTTCTCTACCCGCTGTTCTCATCTGCCGGCTTAAGCGATATCATGCTTGTATTCGGGGTTGTCACTGCAATAATATCCACTCTCGCAGCGTCAAGGGAGTATCATGTAAAGAGGGTCATAGCGTACTCCACAATACAGGAGTTGTCCATAATGCTTGTTGCAGTGGCAAGCGGCGCCATAATCGCTGCAATATACTTCTTCTTCGCGCAGAGCTTCTACAAGGCGCTTCTGTTCTTCACGTCGGGAGTGGAAATGAAATCTACGGACAATGAATACCTGAACGAAATCTCCGGGCTCAGAGAAAACAAACTGGTGTATCTATCAACCATGTTCGGAGTAGTGTCTCTTGCAGGATTCATACCGTTCTCCGGATTCTTTGCAAATGAAGGGATAAGCATCTCACTGCTGCCCAATCTTGCAGTATATGCGGTCATGTCCGGAATAAGCCTCCTAACAAGCTTCTACATATTCAGATGGGTGTCGTACGGTGCCAAGAGGTCAAAGAATGCGTACGTGAGCGGTAATTACCGCGGCCAGCCGAAGTCAATGGTATACCCGATGGTGCTTCTTGCAGCCCTTACGCTTGCATCCTCAGCATTCGTAATATATATTGGCAGCTTCCTCAACTATGGAGGTTATCTTGCGTATCTTGATATTCCCGGATCCCTGCCCTCAGGAATAGCCGACGGCATTGTATTCCTTGTACTGATATCGATAGGCGCTGTGCTGGGATACGAGGTATACTACAAGAACCGCATAAAAATGAGCGCAGACAGACTTGATCCAATCATATACACAAATCCGATAATAAACTGGGCGTATCTAG
Organism: Candidatus Martarchaeota archaeon; assembly: GCA_023379055.1. GTDB lineage: Archaea > Micrarchaeota > Micrarchaeia > Micrarchaeales > CABMGC01 > JAJZNA01. The sequence goes on from JAMCSX010000009.1 coordinate 34,160, forward strand.
CCGTTGCTGCAATAACCTATGCCGCTGCTGAGGGCATAAGCGCATTCGACGCATACCTGGGCGATTTGTTTGACAGGATAGGCAGGGTTACCGTACGATCAGGATATCTGGTAAGGCGGGCATCGGTAGGCGACATAAACACATACGCAGCAATGTTCATAATAGGTATTTTGGCACTGTTTGCAATATTCTATTACCTGGTGATTCTCTGATGATCGCTGCACTTGGTTATATCTACTCACTATTCGCGCTTTCGGCTATAATGATAATAGGAAACCTTGCAATAAGAATTGCGGGGGGCAAGAGGCTGCAGTTTGCATTTAATCTGATTCTGCCAGTACTCCTGCTGGTGAATATGGGGATTATCTATGCGTTTGGCATCTCCGGACTTTTCTTCGGCGCGTTCACCATAAATCCATTCTCCCTGCTGTTTTCTGGATTGTTCACGCTGGGTCTGCTGACAGTCACCTTAATCGCATTCGGCTATTCCGATGAATACCAGGACTTTGCGGTTATAATCGCATTTGCACTGATAGGTATGTACGCGGTGTCCATGTCGTCATCGCTCATAACCATATTCCTCGGGCTTGAACTTTCAAGCATACCCATGGTGTTTGCCGTGCTTCTCTCAAGAAGGGGCATAGAGGCTGCCGCGAAATTATTCATAATGTCATCCATTGCAATATCCGTCTTGTCTTTTGCAATTGTGCTCTTATACGGGTCCTCAAACAGCCTTGCTCTCACATCGTATCCGCACAGCGCAGTGGTTGCGTTTGCAGCCCTGCTGTTCATCGCAGCCCTTGGTTTCGAGGCGTCAATATTCCCGTTCAATGTTCTAATACCCGACGTATATACCGGATCGTCTGCATACATAACAGGCATGCTTGGCGGAATAAACAAGAAGGTCGGGTTTGTGGCACTCATGCAGGTGCTTATACTTGTATTCATAACAGACAGCAAGCTGTTCCTCATCGTAGCTGCCCTCTCTGTGCTTACGATGTTTTATGGCAACATAGTCGCACTTATGCAGAGAAACACGAAAAGGATGCTTGCGTATTCGTCGATCTCCCAGGCCGGGTACATACTCATAGGAATAGCCACTGCAACAGCTGCAGGAATAGCTGCAAGCATATTCCAGATATTCTCGCATATGTTCATATTCATAGGCATGCTGGGTGTGGTCGCGCTGCTGGAGAGCAGGAACAGAAACGGGATAGATGAACTTATAGGGTTGAACGGCGAAAACAGGTTTGCTGCGTTTGCGATGGCGCTTTTCATGCTCTCACTCATAGGACTGCCGCTGACTACCGGATTCGTGGGCAAGTTCCTCATATTCCTAAGCGCAGTAAACTCTGGACTGTTGTGGCTTGCCATAATCGGAATCCTAAACAGCATAATATCCGTATTATATTATGCGCGGGCAATAATGGCAATGTATACAGGCAAGGCAGGCGGCAATCCCATAATAATGGGCAAACCACTGCTCGCAGCGCTTATACTGTGCGTTGCAGTAACAATAGTATTCGGGATATATCCACAGCCGATAATCGGCCTTGCAAACAGCGCTGCAGGATACCTGATCTCGGTCTAGGCAGGTTCATGATAAAGGTATTGATATTTGATCTTGGCGGCGTACTCATATCCGGTGAAGGGTATCTTGATTACCTTAGGAGGAAGGTTGGTATAAGCGAGCGCGACATGAGAAAGACTGTACTTCCTATTTTCTTCAAGGCTGAGGTAGGCGAGATAACAGAAGCCGAGATGAGGCGGCAGATGGCTAAAAAGCTAGGGATTCTTGAGAAGGACCTTTTGTGGCCCCCCAGGCTGAAGGGAGTATCCGTCCCAAACCTGGAACTCAGGAAGATTGCACAGGAGCTCTCCTCAAGATACAAAATAGCGATGCTTAGCAACATGCTTGGTAGCAGATACCGCGCACTTGTGAAGAATGGGATAGTAATAGAGAGTATGTTCCGAAGAAGATTCGTATCATATGAGGTCAGGATGTCGAAGCCCCACAAGTCAGTCTACAGACTGGTGCTTAAGGAGATGCATATAAAGCCGGAGGAAGCTGTAATGATCGATGACATGGCAAAGAACGTAAGGGGTGCCGAGAGTCTTGGAATGCGTGGAATAGTGTTTAAGGACAATGCAAGATTACTGAAGGAGCTTAAGGTGCTGGGAGTAAGGGTATAATGCCATAAATTACACAGTACTCAAACTCTTCTTCCCCTTCTTCCGCCAGGCCTCTTTGTAGTGTCTGTGGGCATTGGCGTAACGTCCTCTATGCTGCCTATCTTTATGCCGCTTCTGGCGAGTGCCCTTACCACCGCCTGTGCTCCTGTCCCGGGTATTTTGGATCCGTGCCCCCCGGGCGCCCTTATCTTTATGTTTATGTTTGTGACTCCCTTCTCAAACGCTGCTGCAGCAACCTTGTATGCTGCCTGCATCCCTGCATATGGCGATCCCTCTTCATGATCGGCACTTACTACCATGCCTCCGCTTCCAGTTGCTATGGTCTCGGATCCCGAAAGGTCGGTCAAGGTTATTATGGTATTATTCTTTGACGAGTAGATGTGCGCAACTCCCCACCGTATCGCTTTCTGGTCACCATACTTCTGCTGTGCCTCTATTGCAACATTCTCATAGGACAGATTCTCTTTATGGCTATCTTTCTGCTGTTGCTGCTGCTTCTCCTTTACCTTCGGTGCAGATTTCTTTTTTCCTCCAACCATAATAATCATCCTGCCTTTTTCTCTTCGGCACCTGCACTGACCCCTGTAGGCTGCACTTCCTCGACAGTAGCTGTCTTTGCAACTGCAGTCGCATGCGTATTTTCCTGCGCAGGATTCACGGGATTTATGTCTATCGGCTTATAGTATCCTATCTTTGCCTCGTCTTCAACAGTGACAAGGTATCCGGGCGACTTTACTTTCCTTCCATTTACCGATATGAATCCGTGCACTATGAGCTGCCTTGCCTGCTTTGGTGTCTTTGCAAGTCCAGCCTTTGTCACTACTGACTGCAGCCTCCTGCCAAGTATCGCCTCGGGAGTTATGCTCAGAAGATCATCAAGCCTTGCATCCCTGCCTATAATATTGTATCTTGAGAGCCTTGCAATCATATCCTTCCCTACATTCTCGTTTACCTGATTTGAGAGCACAAGCCTTGCATTCTTCCTTATTCTCGTTACTTCTGTACTCGCCTTCCATAACTCCCTGATTGTCTTCAATCCATACCTCTCCCTTAGCTCATGATCCCTTGCTATCCTGTTCCTGTCCCACATTATCTTTGAACGCACGTACTTTTTCCTGATTCTCTTAGGATCTCCCATTCAATTCACTTCTTTGCTTCTGCTGTGCCACCTGCTGGCGCACCTGCCTGAGCTGCCTTTTGTGCAGCCTCTGCAGCCTTCTTAGTCACTCCGACAGTTGCGCCTGTTCTCCCTGTGGACCTTGTCTTCTGCCCCCTGACCTTCTGGCCATACTTGTGCCTGAATCCCCTCCAGCTCTGTATCCTTATGTCGTTTTCTATGTCCTGTCTTGTCCTTACTATGAGATCAGTGCCTACAAGATGCGAATCCAGCCCGGTATCCCTGTCGTTTCTTCTGTTGAATAGATATGCAGGGATGTTTGCCTTCTTTGGATCCTTAAGAAGACCCTCAAGCTTTGCAACATCCGATTCGCCCAACTTTCCTATCTGTGATTCCTTAGGTATGTTGTAAATGTCCCTGAGGGCAATCGAGAGTGCGCTTGCGATATTGTATCCTATGCCCTTTATCTGCATTAGCGCGGCAGGTATATCAAGCTCGCCGTCTATGTCCCTGCCAGCTATCCTCACTATGCTGCCGGTCTTCGGCCTTTCCTGCTTTGGCTTTGCATCATGCTCGTTGTGCTGACCTTTCGCTTCGTCGTCCTTTCTAGTTGGCTCTTCTTCCTTCGCCATGAATCCACTTTAAATATTAAATACTCTAATGATATCAAATTTGCCCTCTTAATGAGGCAAAATCGCTGCGCGGCAAGATACGCACGCCATTATATTGTATTGTAAAGCCTTTTAAACATATCTAGGTGGCATCTGTTTTGGGAGTTGGCAGATGGCCATAATGCAGATGTCGGAATGCCCAGTCATGAGATCCCGAACCCCTTGTCTATGTAGGCGCAAAACCACGCAGTTTACTGGGAGCGTCACACATCAAGTATCTCTATTGGCTTTTTATAGTATGCCAGGAACAGCCTCTCTATCTCCTTTTTTTCGGAGTCCTTGAGGCCGATTGAAGCCCTGCCCTTTTCTTCGGCCAAGGACAGGTCCTGCCGAAGTTTTTCCGAATTTAACCTAGATTTATGCATATCCGATATGGTCGCTTCAAGAGTGCCAATTCCACTTTCAATTAACGATCTCTCCTGCCTTGCTGACTCAAGCTCCTTTACCATCGAATAGATATCCGAGTCAAGTGCGACAGACACGGACCCTAGCAGCTCTTCGCCGTTCTTCACTTCAATAATTCCCTTTTCCACTGACTCCTTAAGTTCCTGCAGCATCGACCTGAACTCCTTGTAGTCTGATTCTGAGGAAATGCTCTTTATGGGATCCGATATAAACTCGCCGAGATGCCTCTTTCTTACTGAGCTATGATCCAATTTTCTTGACGCCCTCCCAAGCGGCATTGTAAGCAGGCTTATCCTGTCTGACAAATCAGAAATCTTCCTGTTTGTCTCGGATAGCTTCAATTTGTGCATCTCAAGGTCTTTATGAACACCTGTATTCTGCGTATCGGCTGCGCTCTTGCTGTTCAGCATGCCCTCAAGTGACCTGGCACTGTCCTCAAATCCCTTTATCTCTGCCAGATGCAGCGCAAACCTGGATATGGCCTCTTTCAGCGACACATACTCTGCCGCTTCCTTTTCATGCGCATTAAGCTCGCGCCTTAGTCTCTCTCTGAGTACATCGATGTTTGAGAAAATGGACTTGAAGGGCCTCATGTATTTGGAGTAACAGTAAAGTACAGTCTTGTAGGTGGCATTTGACTTCAGTATCTTGTTTATTGAATTGTCTACGCTGAGCAGTACTGCGCTGTATCTGTAGTATATGTTCAGAGCCATATCCATATCAAGCACTGCCTCTGACATCATCTGCCTTATCGCTGTCGCATATGATCCTTTTTTTGCTTTTATCGAATCGATGTTAGGCATCCAGAGGTCCTCAACGTACGGCTCGGCATCAAGCTTGGCCAGATCGTCGCATAGCCTGTAAAAATCCAGCTGGGCCCTTGCAAGATCCTTTACCAGAGGTTCGGCCCTGACCTGCAGGTTGCCCAGCCTACCCTCGAACTGCGACTCAAGCAGTGACAATAACGAGCCTGGTTCTACTTTGTCTGGTTCTTTCTTACTGAAAAACGTGGTAGTCACCGATATCTAATCAGAACGCCAAGGTTGGGATTTCCAAAACTTTTGATTAAACTCTTCCAAAAGTTTATTTGAACCCAAATGGCCCGTGAGAGCCATACGCTTACAGGAAAAATTTCCAGGCGTACGCGTTACCGGATTCCGCCACCTTGGCACGCTTTTAATATCTTCCTCGCAATATATAAATCTAGACACTGGGCATCTGCATGAAGATAGTGCTTTTCGACATCGATGGAACACTGCTGCAGCCCGAGATCAAGTTCAGCGACGGCGTCCCTATGCGAAGCCTCTTCACCTACTCAATGAAGAAGGTCTTCGGAGCAGACACAACGCTGCCTAAAGACATATCCGGATGGACTGACCGCGGCGTATTTCTTTATCTCATAGATCAGGCAGGGATCAGCAGGTCTGACGCAGAGCAGCAGATGGACAGGCTTATAGACACTGCAATTGGATTCGTGCGCGAGAGGATAGAAACCGCGCAGATAAAGAAGACTGAGGGTATAGATGTGCTGCTTGAGGCCATAAAATCAAAGGGATACCCCATGGGATTGCTTACCGGCAACATACCGGAGATAGCAAGGCTTAAGCTGACCAAGGCTGGCATATACAAATACTTCGGATTCGGAGGATTTGGGACGATATCAGATATAAGACATAGACTCATAGACCATGCCATCAATGAAGCTGAATCGAGATTCGGGAAGAGGATAAGCCGCAGGGGGGTATTCTATTTCGGCGATGCGGTCAGGGACGTAGAGGCATGGAAATTTGCAGGCGTTGTTACCATAGCTGTTGCGACAGGCACTCAGCCCGTCGGCCAGCTTGAGGGTGCACATCCAGACTATCTGCTCAAAGACCTCTCAGATACTACCAAAGTCATTGGGATAATAGACGGAAGACAGAGTAATGCGTTTTAATATATCTTTCACTTAAGATTAGATTATGAAGAGACTGGCGGTATGCGTTACCGGCGCTTCGGGTGTGGCACTTCCCTACCTATTCTTAAAGGAGGCATCGAAATCCGGAGGAGTTGAGACACATCTCGTAGTTAGCAAATCCGGCGGACTGGTAATCAAGCAGGAACTTGGCATATCTGTGGCAGAATTCCAGAAGTATACAGGCTTCAGCTATGACGAGAAGAATTTCATGGCTCCTATTGCGAGTGGATCGTTCAGGCTTGACGGCGTTTTGGTGTCGCCATGCTCAATGAAGACCTTATCAGGAATTGCAAACGGTTACGAAGACAATTTAATAATACGGTGTGCATCAATAGCACTTAAAGAAAAATGGAGGCTTGTACTCATGCCTCGTGAGACCCCGCTAAGCGTGATACATATAAGGAACATGCTCTCTGTTGCAGAGGCAGGTGCCATGGTGTTTCCACCAATGCCACAATTTTACTTCAGGCCCAGGAATGTTGAGGATATGATAAGGATGACTGTGGGTAAGATGCTTTCAATATTCGGTATTGACAGTGGACTTTCGAGGGAGTGGGGATCGGACAAGGCGGCGCTAAAGGAGTTTGAGCCCCAATCTGGAACATATTGAGTAGGTAAAATGATAAGGGACCTGAGAGGATATATAGATTACCTGTCGAGATCTGGCAGTCTTGGAATTATAAACAACGGGGTAAGCCCAGAGCTTGAGATTTCGGCAATAACCGACAAGGAGAATCGAGAGCGCAGGTCCGAAAGCAGATCATTGCTTTTCGAGAATGTGGACGGATATGACATGCCTGTCATGACGAATCTTATGGGCTCTGTCTCGGTACTTAAAAAGTTATTTTCCGGATTTGGCGTATCAGATTTCCTAAGCAGCATATATTACTCAAAAGGCGTGTCAATGGCGAACGGGGCTAGAATTCTTCTTGACTCAAAACCAAAGGTAGTGCGTAGCGGATTCTCAGGATACAAAAAGCTAGGGAGCCTTGACGAGTTACCGATACTGAAGACCTGGCCAAACGATGCCGGCAGATACATAACATTGCCCCTTGTCGTAACAAACAGCCCAAGTGATGGCACTACCAACGTCGGGATATATAGGATGCAGGTATTTGATGGCGAGACTACGGGTATGCACTGGCAGTCGCAGAAAGGAGGCGCAATTCACGCCCTGGAGGCAGAGGAGACTGGCAGTCAGCTGAGCGTATCTATTGCCATAGGCACCGATCCATTTAACATACTCTCTGCGGTAGCCCCGCTTCCGCATGGAATAAACGAATTTGCATTTGCAGGAATCGCACGAAAGTCCAAAACGGCGCTTCTGGGATGTGGAGACTATCCTTATGTACCTGCAAATTCAGAAATAATAATAAATGGGTATGTGGATCCGGTTGAGAGGAGAGACGAAGGCCCTTATGGCGACCACACCGGATACTACAGCATAAAGGAGCCCACATATGTATTCCATATAAAGGCAATATACGCAAAAAAAGATCCGATATATGCGGCAAGCGTTGTCGGATTTCCGTGGAGTGAGGATAGCACTGCGGGACAATTCCTCATGGAATACCTTAAGCCCATGCTGAGGTTTGTAAACCAGAACATAGCAGACATCTATCTTCCTCCAGAAGGTGCATTTACAAACATGTGTTTCATAAAAGTGAGGAAGAGATTTCCAGGGGACGTGAAGAAAGCAATGTTCTCCGTACTCGGCACTGGACAACTATCCCTCACGAAGATAATCATTGCGTTTGACGAGGATATAGATATCCGCAATCTCAGCCATGTTGTCTGGGCAATATCCACAAGGGTCGATCCGGACCGTGACATACAGATAATAAAGGGCACAGCCACCGATACCCTTGACCATGCCTCCAATTCTCCTGCCAGGGGTTCAAAGATGCTGATAGACGCTACGATGAAGTCAAAGGAGGACGGATATCTCCGCGAATGGCCAGATATTCTTGTGCCTGACAAAGATATTGCAAAAGAGATAGATAGGAAATGGAGCCAGATAAACTGATGCATGCTGCAAAAGAGCTTTTCATGCCCCAATTGCTCTTCTTCAATTTGTTTTTCGTGTACATGGGCATGCTTGTAGCGCAGAATTATTCGTTATGGACTGCAGTACTTCTTACTGTGGCATTTGTATCCGCAAGATCCTCTGGAGTACTAATAAACAGGTACGTGGGGCGCAGCGAGGATCTGGCTGATCCGTCAAAGATCAAGTCAATGCATAGCCTTAAAATACCGAAGAATGTGCTTATGTTGTTATTCATTGTATTTGCAGCAATATTCGTGTTTAGTGCATATCTCCTGAACACGCTCTCGCTTATTCTTGCGCCGCTACCGCTTGTGTTTTTTGTAATAGACCCGATGGTAAAACGGCATACAAGCAAGAGACATTATTTCCTCGGCCTTATAGAGTCATTCGACGTTGCAGGCGGATACATTGGTGCGTCTGGAATATTTCCGTCCAGCATCCTCGTGTACATCCTGATGTTTGCCGTGATATTCATAGGTGGTGGATTTGATATACTTATATCCATGCGCAAGGCAGCTTTCGATGCTGGCCACGGGCTTAAGACCATACCATCAACAAGAGGCATGCCTGCAGCATTAAACTACTCTCTCTACTCTCACATAACTGCAGCTGCGTTTCTTGTGATTTTTGCAATTATTTCAAGCTCTTACGTAATCCTTGCAGGTGCAGTATTGGCATCGGCAATCCTTCTGATGCAGCACATCGGCATAGATCCGAATGACGGTCCCGGAACGATGTCAAAGGTAGCTAGATACAATACAGCTGCAGCACTGGTATTATTACTTTCACTTTTCATATCAGTGTTAGGTGCATGACATGAGCAAAGAGTCAATGGAACGGTTTTCAAGAATCCATAGGCATTATGATTTCTTCAACCACCTGTTCAGCTTAGGTACTGATATAATGTGGAGGAGAGAGGCTGCAAAGGAGTCTATAATAAACAAGGACAAATACGAAGTGCTGGATATTGCAACAGGAACCGGAGACCTTGCAATAGCAGTGGCGCAACTTTCGAAGGAGATGGGCAAGAAGGTAGCCATAACAGGAATTGACATTAATAGGGATATGCTCTCACATGTCAGTCCGAAGGCTGAGCGGCTTGGGCTCGGTAATATACATGCAGAACAGGGTAACGCCCTCAAAATGCGTTTCGATGACGCGTCTTTTGACGTAGTAATAAGTGCGTTTGGACTCAGAAACTTCGACAATCTTGAGACATTTTCAAAGGAACTCAGGAGGGTTATGCGGAGAGGAGGGAAGTTCGTGCTTATGGACATGGCCATGCCATTCAAAGGTGCAAGACTTATGAAGGCTTACTTTGGTGCAATGCGCCTTGTGGGTTCTACAGTGAATCGCAAGGCGTATCGCTTCCTCACTGATAGCATAATGCACTTTGACAGGTATGAAATGGCAAGCTTGCTAAAGAAGTCAGGATTCAAGAGAGTAAGGCTGAGAAACCTTAGTGGAGGAATAGCATTCATCATATCCGGAACAAGGTGACTAGAGTGACATACGGATAAGTTCTGCATAGTTTGAGAATATCATATGGGCACTGCTGTGTCTGAGCCTGGACTCGGAACGATCTATGTACTTATTGTTGAACTGGACGGATTTTAGCAGCGCTTCGTTCTTGCTGAGTCCGTTGTGCCTCTGCATGCTTGATACTATGTTCGGAGCAACTGATTTCATGCTTCCCGATCTTGCCTCCCGTATAAAATCCATTACATCGTCCCTTATCTGGAATGCCATACCAAGATCGATTCCAGACGCATACAATTTGCTGCTGATCCCGTTATTTGAGTGTATGGCAGCGGCACTCCAGCATGCGCCTATGAACGATGCACTCTTCAATGACGCAATCATCATGTACTCTTCAGGGTTCGGTATTCTGCCTGACTTTTGATATTCATAATCAAGTATCTCCCCGGCGCACATATCCAGGCTTGCCTTGGTCATGGACTTTAAGGTATGCTCACCATATTTGGATGCAAGGCTTATGGCTTTTGATAACAGCGCGTCACCAGCAAGAAGCGCAATTGCATCGCCGAATTTCACATGTACCGCACTTACCCCTCTCCTTGTTGCGTCACCGTCTATCATGTCATCATGTATAAGTGATGATGTATGCATCAGCTCAGCGGCAGCAGCAAGATCCACAAAATCCGAGGCTTTCCTTCCAGCGACCTTCGCACCCATTAGTACAAGTGCAGGCCTTAGCATCTTGCTGTTCCTGTTAAGCAGATACACTGACGGCAAGAAAAGGTCCCTGTTTACAAAGTCGGAGACCTTGAGTGACCTTAGCCTTGAGGAGACCATCCTAAGACTTCTCCGTATGTCCACCGGAAGCGATACTCTATGTCTGCTTACAGATACGTGCATTTTGATCGGATGCTGCAGCTAAACAATTGCAGAATATCTTTAAATAGGCTATACAAGCGAAGCATTCTTATCCAAGGGTCTGACTGATGACTCAGATAACCAATGCGGTAGATCTAGTGCATGAGGGCAACGATGACAGCGGCAGCATTGGCAATGCGGAAATGATCCTGGGCATGCTCAAGAACACGCTTGTAAGAAGGCCGCAGCTGTACAAGGAGCTTAGGGTAGCCAAGGAGGTAATCGAGCTGCTGAAGAGCAAGGTATACGCCGGATGCGATGTTCTGCATGGAAATGGTGAGCCCGTTGTACTCGTCCCCGGATTCAGCGCAACGGACAGCATGATGGCCTTGCTCTACCTATGGCTGAATTCTGTCGGGTACAAAGCATATTATTCCGGACTTGGCCAGAATAAGTATCCTCCTGAAGAGACGTTGACTGTGCTCGGCAGGACACTAGAGCGAGCAACCGACCGCCAGGGAAAGCCAGCAACACTGATAGGATGGAGTTTAGGAGGCGGCCAGTCAAAGGTTCTCTCAGACAGGTATCCTGAAAAAGTGGAAAGGGTAGTTGGACTTGCACCTGTATTCAACAGCGACCTTAGCGCAACCCCCATGATCATACCAGTAGCAATACCGATAGCATTATTCAATCTTATCAAGTACAATACAGGCGTTGTAAGTGAGTGGCGAAGGTTTTTCATGCAACAACTGGACGAGCCAGTCAAGGTTCCCCATTTCTCGATATACTCTGAAAGTGACGGAGTACTTGCTGCAAAGAGTTGCATTCGTGGGGACGCGGAAAACATACGGGTAAATGGAACACACATGGGCATGCAGTCAAACAGAGAGGTCTTCGAGAACCTTGCATGGATTCTTCGAGATAAGAAGCCGACAAAATTGGCAGTCGTCAAAGCCTGAACTTGTCCCCTATCCCCATCCTGAGTGATTTTGCGGTGCCTTCTCTGAGCTCCACAACGTACCTTGCATCCCTGTCCGGCTTCACTGATCGACATCCGATTATCGAATTGCATGGCTTTGCGTTTTTCCAGATATGCACTATGCGTCCTCTCTCGTCAAGCCATATTATGTCTATGCTGAACCTCATTCCGTACATCCAGAATCCGTACCTCCCATTCCTTCCGAACGTGAAGAGCATGCCTTGATCCCTGTCAAGTGCTTTTCTTCCGCTCAGACCGCGCAACCTCTTGACGAATGAGTCCGCGACCTCTACTCTGAATGGCCTATTTTCGAAGTATATGCGCCTGGTCATGCTGCGACCCCGAAGATGTGGATGTGCATTTGCATTACCCACGCTACTTCACAAGTGCCTGGCTCTGCTCCCGCATGAACTGCTGCAGGTAGAATCTGCTTCCGGTGCCCTTGCCCGTAAGTCCGCTCCACTTCCAACCAACGAAAGTATGCAGCCCTACTATGGCTCCGGTAGTTGCGCTTGTCTCCCTGTTTATGTATATAACTCCTGCCTCTATCTTCTTGGCGAACTCCTTTATCTCTGAACCCTTCTTGCTGTACAAACCTGCGGTCAGTCCGTACGGTATATCGTTCGCCATTGCGAGCGCATCGTCAAACTTCTTGTATGATGTTATTGTGAGGAATGGTACAAATAACTCCTCGTGGAAAAGCCTGCTCTCGGGCTTTACCTCCACGATTGTCGGCTCAACATACGCTCCGTTCAGCCCCACGTCGGCATCTTTCCCTCCGTATATAACTCTGCCTGTTGCAATAGCTTCGTCCACAGCCTTCCTATACCTCTCCAGTGCTGCTGAGCCGATGAGAGGACCGACATAATTATCCTTCTTGAGAGGGTCGCCTATACTGAACGACCTTACCTTGTCAACTAGCTTGCTTATGAACTCCTCCTTGAGGGATTCGTGCACGTATACGCGCGACGCAGCACTGCACTTCTGGCCGCAGAATCCGAATGCTGCACTTGCTATTCCTGATACTGCATCATCAAGTACGGCGTATTTCGAGACTATAACAGGATTCTTTCCTCCCATCTCAACTACGAATGCCTTCTGCATGCCAAGCTCATGCACTTTTTTGATCATGCCCATGCCAGTGGTTCGAGAGCCAGTGAATACTATGCCAGCAACTCCGCCATTAACCACAAGCTCGTCGCCAACCTCAGACCCGGGACCTGTCACATAATTGAATGCGCCTGGCGGGACGCCTGCCTCTGCAAATATTTTATATACCTCAAGTCCCGTCAACATTGTCATGTTGTCTGTTGACGACGGCTTGAATACCACAGTATTTCCAGTTATAAGCGCGCCGCAGCTCATTCCCACAGATATGGACACTGGGAAATTGAACGGAGCAAGCACCCCAAATACCCCATAAGGCTTCATTGCTATTGTTACCTTCTCCTCCCTTCCTGGTGCGCCTTGGAATCCTGCCTTCACCTTTGCAGTGCTTGCAGACAGTTTCGACCTCTTCACGTATCCCCTATTCTTTCCAGCCAAGTCAAGTGCATAATACCTGAGGAAGTCTACAGCCTCATCCACCTCGCCGACAGACTCATATCTGCTCTTTCCGTTCTCTATGCTGAGTATGGCTGATATCTCGAACTTCCTCTTGGAGAATATGTCCGCAGCCTTCTCCATGACCTCTGCCCTATTCTTGTAGCTGGTCTCGCTCCACTCGGCGAATGCTTCATGCGCTGCGACTATTGCCTGCCTTGCAATCTCTCTGTCAGCCTTCTGAAACGTTCCTATTACAGACTTGTCTATCGGCGAATATTCTGTAAGCTGCTCGCTTGCAAAAACCTCCCTGCCCCCTAGGTATATGGGATGACTCTTGCCCAATGACTCCCTCCTGACTCTGTCAACAGCATCATCGAACAGCCTGTCGAACTCCGGCTCCCGTCCCTCCTCAACGAAGCGCTTGTACGTGAACTCGTTCTCAAAATAAGTCATATTCGCACCCTTAGCAATTATGCTGGTTAAGCATAAAAACATTTCAGTCAATTTTTAACCCAGTGACATCCTCCAACGACTGAAGGCAGTTGGCTTCCGATGGTGTCTTTTTGATTGATAAAGGTCCAGCCAGACTGCCTGATGAGAATAAAGCAGCATTTGGGCGACCACTATTGAAGGGCTATATCCTGCTTACGCGGCCTTTTCTCTTCGCTGTACATAACGTATTTATTCGTTGACCTTGATAAATACTCATGGCGACAGTGCGTGGTGAGGAGCTCCAGACAGAAATACACGGCGGAGAAGACGTAATAGACCTAGTTTCGAACGAATCAACCTGGAGGGATCTGCTCATTGGCCTTGTTGACAAAAACAAGCTTGATCCGTGGAACATAGATATCGTAGAGATAGTAGACAGGTATATAAGCACAGTAAAGGCGCTCAAGGTCATGGATCTGAGGGTTCCTGCAAACATAATACTTGCAGCAGCAATACTCCTCAGGCTAAAGAGCAACTACATAAGCCTGCAGGACTACGACGAAATTGGCGAGATGGGCATCGCCGAAGATGTCAAGAAGCCGGACATAATAGTCGACCCACTTAACCTCAGACTCAGGCTGCCACCGAAGAGGAAGATATCGCTCACTGAGCTGATAGCCGCCCTGGACGAAGCCATGGAGATAAAGTTACTGAAGGAGTCGCCGCAGCAGAGGCCGAGCATATTCGTGCCCATAAAGCTTGAGAACTTCGACATAGAGGCTGAGACCGAAAGGCTCTATGGCATAATAAAGGAGAATGTGGATAAGAGCAACATGGTCACATTTTCATACATATCAAGACTTTCATCAATAAATGACATACTGCTGGAGCTCTTCATACCTCTACTTTTCCTTGCACACAGGGGCAAGGTCGGTCTTATACAAGAACAGTTCTTTTCCGAGATAATAATAGCGCCGAGGTAGGTTAAATGGATGCAGATTCCGACACAAAAAAGATCGTAGAGGCCGCACTGTTCATGTCGCCAACCGCAATGAGCGTGAACGAGATTGCGCAGGCAACTGGCATTGCAGCTCCAGGCGCAATAGAACGACTGGTCAACGAGCTGATAAAGGAGTATGAGGCAAGAGATACGTCGCTCAAGATAATGGCAATAAGCGGCAAATACATGTTCAGCCTTAAGGATGCATACATATCAAAAGTTAGCTCGCTTGCCCAAGGCCCTGATATAAGCAGGGGTGCGCTCAGGATACTCGCATACATAAGTAAGAACGAGGACATACTCCAGAGCGATCTTGTAAAGTACTTCGGGAGCACAACGTACGACTACATAAAGGAGCTCACGGAGAAGGAGTTCGTAGAGTCGAAGCACTTCAAGAGAAGCAAGAAGATACGCACGACTCCAAAGTTTAATGAATACTTCAGCGTATAGGACATCATGAATCTGGTGTTCATCTACGGGCCTCCTTGGCGTAGGCAAGCTGACCGTTGCTAACGAACTCTCGAAGCTGACAGGATATCCCAGTATTCCATAATCACATAGCTATAGACAGGGTAAGGAAAATATATGGCTGTGACTTCCCCCATCCGTAAACGGCGTGGGCTTCCAATGGTGTCTTTTTGATTGGTCATCGTGAAACGCCAAGTGTAGTTCCTGATTCAACGATCCTGCTTGCAGCCTCCTTTTCAACATCAGTAAGCCCCAAGCATGCAGCTATAGAGGTAGTGGAGTCGCTGAAGCTCAATAAGTGGGATGGGACTCCTTCGCGCCTGCAGAGAGGTTAAGGTACAGCGCTGCAACGAACAGGTATGACGAAAGCCTGTTTAGGTAAGCCAAGATATTACCGTCAATCTTGTATGCCTTGGCTGCGCCATCAACACTCCTTTCAGCCCTACGCGCAACTGCCCTTGCCAGATGAAGCGCTGCAGCAGCCTTGCAACCTCCAGGAAGTACGAACTGCTTAAGATCCGGCATCATTCCGCCAAGCTCCTTTATGCCTGCCTCCAGCCTTGCAACATCCTCGCCATTCATCTGCGCCTTCGCGATCTTCCGGCCATCAGCAGAAGACAGGTTCACGCCAAGCACAAAAAGGTCGTTCTGTATGGATACCAATTGGGCCCGTACTTTTGCATCCTCCACCTGCGCCAGCGCAACGCCTATGGTGCTGTTAAGCTCGTCAAGGTTCCCTATTGCCTCCAGCAGCACATCGGACTTGCTGATCCTTGCACCTGACAGTATGCCAGTAGTCCCGTCATCGCCCCTCCCAGTATAATAAACAGTCAAGCGCACACCAATACTTTATTCTATCTATCGCAATAATTTTTAATCTATCAGGGCTCGTAGTCCAATGGTAAGACGTCGCCTTCACACGGCGGAGACCGGAGTTCGATTCTCCGCGGGCCCATACCTTCAATAAATAGACGGCAAAATGCACTTTTCTAGCTTTATATAGTTACAAAACTGACACCAAATGTGTCGATTTTGGAACAAATAGCAAGCTACATATATGAAAAAATCCATTACATATGTAGTGAGTATTATGGCAACTAAAACAATAATAGCAGATGGAAAAAATAGAACCATGGTGGGGTTAGAGAGTTTAACAATTCGCCCTCCTACGAGTGGTAGCTATAAGGGACATTTGGGTTCAGGTCAGGCGAAATGGGAAGTGGAAGCAGATGGTGCACTTGTTAAGGCGCACAGAAGTGGTGCCGGCAGAGGCAGATCACTGGATACAACTTGGAGGGCGCACGAGATGACTGAAGACTTCGTTGTAGTAGATACAAAAGGAAAAGAGATTGTTTCAGGAAAAGCAGGCGATTATCTCGTAATTTCGGAGACGGGAAAGTATAACTACGGCATGAACGGAGGCACACCGAGACCTGGGTGGTATAACTCTGGGCTGAAGTTTGAGGTAGTTAAAAAGGGAGATGAAGAGTTCACTAAGTTCGTTGCTTTAAAAGCCGTAGCTAGGGAGACTCTAAGATCCTAGAATATAGTATTCGAACCGCTCTAAAGTCTGGAAGAGGATATTGGCCTTGGTTCAGACCTTGTTCGGCAGACGGTTATCTTGTGGTAAATTATACTACAAATTCTAATAGTGGGATTATTTTGTCAAATAGTGATTGCTTAGTTAAATAAGAACTAGCTTTGACTTAGTATTGAATTTATAAGCACAATGAGTACAGGTAATCCCTGGCATAACTGCTACCATTAAAGGCGTTTTTGTATAAATAGCTAGATCGTGTCTATACACTTATAGACAAATTACTGCCCATGTCAGATAGGTTGAACCGCGGGCCCATTTCTCTGGAAAACATTTAATAGCCTAATCGGCAAATACATATTATGCTCCAGCCTACAAATTCAGAGCTGATAAAGAGGGCCAAAGGGGTTACAAGGCGCCGCAAGGCGCCAAGCTACCTGCGCGTAGGCAGCGTAGGCTGCGCCCTAGTTACAGACAAGGGAAACGTATATACCGGAGTAAACATAGTCGCAGACTGCGCAATAGGCCTATGCGCAGAGAACAGCACAATAATAAGCATGATAACCAATGGCGAGTACAAGATTGACAGGATAGTGGCTGTGCACAGGGACGGTGCCATACTGCCGCCATGCGGCAGATGCCGTGAAGTAATGTACCAGACGAACAAACAGAATCACAATACGCTGATAGTGCTGGACAAGAACAAGACAGTAAGGCTGAAAGACCTGCTTCCAAATCCATGGCAGGAAAAGAGGCCAAAATCAATGCGCACCTGGTGGTCGAAATAATACTGAACAAACTGGCACCGAAGCCCAATCCAGAAGATGGCAACCGGGTATATCCTGAATACGGCGGCCAGTCCCTGGTAAACATCCCGCACATGGTAATGAATATACTCGGTGTCAGGACTAGCGGCATTCCGATAAACAAAGAGCTATACGACAACAAGATAAGCCTTAAGGGCATAAAGAAGGTGGTTGTAATACTGCTCGACGGCTTTGGGTACAGGATGTGGCTTGACTCGAATTCCGAGCCAGGTTTCTTCAATAAGTTATCCTCAAAGGGACTTCTGATTCCCATAACTACCACATTCCCATCAACTACTGCAGTTGGCATAACAACGATAAGCACCGGGCTCGAGCCTGCACGCCACGGACTTCCGGAATGGGTTGTGTACATGAAGG
The DNA here is from genome assembly GCA_023379055.1 of Candidatus Martarchaeota archaeon. Classification (GTDB taxonomy): domain Archaea; phylum Micrarchaeota; class Micrarchaeia; order Micrarchaeales; family CABMGC01; genus JAJZNA01. The sequence continues at coordinate 52,032 of JAMCSX010000009.1, forward strand.
AGATAAGGCTTATAATAAACACGCTGCCATTTACAATGTTTATTGCAGAAAAAACGGTAGACCTTGGCGAACTGAAGTACAACTCAAAGATACTATACAATGGCAATACTGTATACATGCAAATGAGGCAGGCGCACGTAAATTCGTTTGCAATTATAGAGAAAGGCCTTATTGGTTCAGCGTACACTAACCTCACAAGAAAGGGAAGCACCGCCGTACCATTCATAAAGCCTGGTGACGGAATAATAAAGCTAAGGGAGCTGATAGACTCTAAAAGCGGTCCGACGTATCTGCATTTCTACTCAGACAACATAGACAAGGTCACTCACGAATACGGGCCGTTCAGCATTCAGTCAAGAGCCGAGATAGCTGCTATGTCGCATGCATTTGATCGCAATCTGCTCGGGGAGGTAAGCAGAGCTGCAGCAAAAGAGACACTTATTATAGTCACTGCCGATCACGGTCATATAAAAGTAGATCCAGACAAGACAGTATACCTGAATGACGATAGAAAACTGATGAAATACCTTGCAACAGACCATGGCAAAAAGATACTTCCCACAGGGAGCCCAAGAAATGTGTTTCTCCACATATCGCCACGTTATCTTACTGAGGCATTCGAGTACCTCACTAGCAGATTCAAGGGCATGGCTAAGGTAATGTACTCGAGAGATGCGATAAGGCTCGGACTCTTTGGAAATTCAGATCCAGTAAGGAGGCTTAGGGATCGCATCGGCGACATAATCATATTACCTGACTCTGACAGGCTCATATGGTATGAACATATGAAAGGAAAGAAGCCTACGTTTAGGGGAGTGCATGGGGGACTCAGCGCAGACGAAATGCTTATTCCGTTGGGAATGGCCAGGCTCTCCGATCTTATCTAATTCCTCTGCGGACATTCTTGCAGTCTCTTTTAGGTTTTAACATTTTCTCCTTATCTCTTTGGCGCTCTTTCTTAAATCTTCAATATCACAGGACATATGTGCACTATCAATTACCCTATCTGCCTCCCTACTTTCGTATATGTCATAATACATCTTGTCATGCGTATCGCCCTTACTGTACCTGTCTGACTGCGACCTTGGTATTAAGTGAATATGCAATCTGTCCGTCGGCGAGTTTTCGTATCCGCCAGTTTGCAGTGAGGTAATATAGGATCTGCTTCCATGCCCATATTTTTTTAGTAACATCCTCATTACAATACTATAAGTATTAATCATGTCAGCAATCTCCTCTTCACTTAACACTAGCAAGTCGGTTACATTCCGTCTCGGTACCAGCAGCGTATGCCCGTCTATAACCGGATCAGGATGATATAATGCTAGGAAATGTTCAGAGCTATAAAAAACGTTATTAAGAAGCCGTTGTTCTAATTCTGCGGCGTCTGGTACATTACAATTGCCAGCATTTTTTGAATCCGCTGGATATCCGTCGCCAAACTTTCTCCTCAACTTTTCTACATCTTCGCTTATATCATCTAAAAACGGCCTATCTGGATGCTCCAGATTCTCCTTGTATATGCGTTCATATTCTCCATCTATCTTCTTTCTTGGTATTAAGTGTACGTGAAAGTGTCCCACAGTCCTTCCTGAAGATATGCCACTGCGTATCTTTAGGTCATAGGCATTTTCACCTCCGCCGTACACATTCAGCAAAATAGGAAGCGCCCTTTTTATTAATGCGAACAATTCTTGTGCCTCATCCTGTGTGAGATCTAGCAAACCGTCTTTATGATCTTTGGTAATTATTAGGGAATGGCCACTTGTTAGGGCTTTTGCATTGTAAAGAATCAAAAAGCTATTAGTCTCGGCACATGACTGCACATGGCGTATTCCTTCATTACAAAATGGGTCTTCTTTTTTATTGTGTTTTTTTGCAGACGCTAACATATTGTATTCACCTAGTATAGACTAGCGTTATTTTTATCTAAAGTAGCAACTGAAGATGCAAGAAAGTACATAGAATATAGTCTAGCCTCTCCTTTATATACCTTTCTGAGATACGAATTTGTGCAAGGCCACGAACACATACTATGTTATGCAATATCCCTAAATATCCTGTGTTTTTCAAGGTCTGCGCTTGCCTCTTCCATGTCCTTTATCGAGTCTACGCCCTTGAAATAGGCATTGCCGAATTTAATCCCTTTAAGTGACCGGTTCTTCGAAAGCTCAACGAATGTTGTATTCTCCATGTTCCCTGACTCCGGAAGATGACTGAATATGTCCTTGGACATCGTATACACCCCGGAGTTCATCCAGTAGTCTGGTATTATAGGCTTTTCATCAAACTCCGTGATCTTCCCGCCGTCAAGCCTTGCTATGCCATATGTGCTTCTCAGAGGCACAAGCGCTATCGAAGCCACGCTGTTATCCATATCCATATTAGTGACATCTATGTTGGTAATGTTGTCTCCATTGAACATGACAAAACTGTCCTCTCCGTCCAGCAGCCCCTTAGCATTTCTGAGTGCACCGCCAGTCCCTAATTGCGTTTTTTCTGTTGAATACTCCACATCTATGCCCAGATCTGCCTTTCTCGAGTCTACGTAGCTCATTACTTTATCCTTAAGATAACCCACAAGGAGGACAAACGACTGTATCCCACACTTTCTGCTCAGCCAGAGCATCTGCCACTCGAGTATGGGCTTCCCGCCGACCCGTACAAGCGGCTTTGGTATGGTATCGGTGAGAGGCCTGAGCCTCTTCCCGTATCCGCCTGCAAGTATAACCGCCTTCATAATCCCACAAGTTTATTCTTGATGAAATTTGAAATGATATCTATAAAATCCTGTGGCTTGTCAAGATAACATGCATGTGCCGCACCCTCCAGAACCCGTATCTTCGAATTCTTTATAGACTGCAGCATCCTGCCATTCCTCCCTACCGGGGATACCGTGTCTTTGCTGCCCCATATTCCAAGTACATGTGTCGTAATGCTGTCAAGCATGACCCTTTCCAGATTGACCGGAGCAACAACAATCAGGCCTGCAAGCATCCTGCTGTGCTTCTCCGCAAATTTGAGGGCAAGGTAACCGCTTGCACTTGAGCCCAGCATCACTACATTCCCGTGCAGCGTTCTTATGAATGCCTCAAGAAATCCAGTCATTTCAACATCTGTAAGTCCTTCGCTGTTAGCGCTCTTCGGGAATCCTGGAACATCTATGCAGAAGATGCAGTATCCCTGGCCATTCAGCCGCTCCACAAGCCCTATCTCTTCCCATACTCTGGAATTGAAGCTGTATCCGTGCATGAGGATAACGTTTCCTTTGTCCCCCTTGGCGTAGAAATAAGCCATTCTATGCTCCAGGTAATCAAACGATGACATCTTCATGCAGATTCTATCTTGATGTTAATATTAAAAAATGCGACCCTCCATAATAAGACAGTGTTAGGATGGACATAAATACGAAGCTTGACCTGATCAAATCCGAGCCCACAGAGGAGATAATAACAGATGACAGGCTCAGACATCTGCTTGAGACAAACAGCCGCCCAAAGCACTACATAGGCCTAGAGATAAGCGGAATGCCGCACATAGGTCACGTGCTCGTTGCAGGGAAGAAGATAAATGACCTCGCGAAGGCAGGCGTGGAGACGCAGATACTTCTTGCTGACTGGCACACCATGGCAAACAACAAGCTTGGCGGTGACTGGGACAGGATACTGAAGGCTGCAAAGTTTTACAAGGAACTTTTCAATGAGGTCTGTCCTGGGACAAAGGTCCTTCTTGGTTCCGAAGTATACAAGAACAATGACGATTTCTGGAAGCTTGTGATGCAGATGTCTAGGAGGGTTACCATGGCACGCGCTACGCGCACGCTCATAATAATGGGAAGGAGCGAGAGGGACACCCTACATGTATCGCAGTATCTATATCCCATAATGCAGTCTGCCGACATAGAGGCCCTTGACGTCAGCATACCCCATGCTGGCATGGACCAGAGGAAGGTACACATGCTTGCACTCGAGCTGTTCAGGGACATGAAGCTGCGAGAGATAGTGCCGCTGCATCATCATTTAATGCCGAGCCTGCTTGAGCCTCCAAAGGCGGAAGAGAATGCTGAGAAGGAGGAGATAGTTGCGGCAATGAAGATGTCAAAGTCCAAACCCGGCTCTGCAGTTCCGATACTTGCTGATGGAGATGAGATAAAGGCAATGATAAGGTCTGCATGGTGTCCTGAAGGCGTAACCAAAGAAAATCCGCTGCTTCAGCTATGCAGGTATATAATATTCCCGATGAAAGGAGAACTGGGTGTTGAAAGGCCTGCCAGATTCGGAGGGGACACATGTTACGTATCCTACGCTACGCTTGAATCCGATTATGCATCCAGGAAACTACATCCAGTAGACCTCAAGGCTGCTGTTGCAAATTCGCTATCTGGAATAACTGACCCGATAGTTAAAAAGTTCGGGCCGAGAAAAAATGAGATAATGGGCCTGTTTTCATGACGTATACGCCGAAAAGAAGGATACTGGTAGTGGGAAAATTGGGCATGGACCTGTTTGGGCTTGTTGATACATTTCCCAAATACAGGACTAAGGTATTCGGCAGATCGTTCTACATGGCTCCTGGCGGGCTTGCAGGCAACCAAGCGCTTGCTGCAAGCAGGCTTGGAGGACAGGTGCTGCTCGTAAGCAGGCTTGGCAACGACGAGTTCGGAAAGACGCTGCTAAGGCATCTCGAAAAAGAGGGCATATCTTCACGATACGTAACCATATCGAAAAACGCGCCTACCGGAACTTCAATAATAATATTGGATAAGAAGCACGAGAATACGATAATCTCTATACCGGGGGTAACAAGGCAGTTTTCTGATGCAGACATACGTCCGATCAGGTTTGGCATGGGTGACATAGTTGTAACCCAGCTGGGTGTGCCTCTTAACGTTGTATTAAGCCTTTTCAAGAAAGCAAAGATGTCTGGTGCGACTACAATTCTGAACTGCTCCCCGGCAATAAAATGCCCCAAATCTATATTCAGTCTCTCCGATTATCTCATCATGAACGAGATAGAGGCGGCGTTCTTCTCAGGAAATGCAATGATATCTGACAGTGCGTCTGTCGCTGAGGGTTATGCGCGCAGGATAAAGTTGCACGGCAGCCAGACAGTAGTAATAACGCTGGGCGGCAAGGGGTGCATAGCGCTTGCACCTGAAGGTGCAATACGCGCAAAGTCCAAAAAGGTAACGGTAGTCGATACTACAGGTGCAGGTGACACGTTCCTAGGGGCATTTGCCACAGCACTGTCAAAAGGCATGGCACTCCGCGACATTCTGAAGTTCTCCAACAAGGCCGCGTCAATCTCAATACAACGGCAGGGAGCGTCATCCTCACCGACATTGAAGGAGATGCACCAAAAATGATGCCTTCTGCATGCACTGATTTTTATTACTTTCTGACAATATAGTAGTGGCGATATCATCATGACAGATCAGCTATCCCCAGATGACGAGGAGCTTTTAAGGTTTATTGAATCGGCAAAACCCAAGATATACGTAGTCGGCGCCGGAGGCAGCGGATCCAATACCGCGACAAGGATGTCGGAGCTCAACATCGACGGGGCAACAATAGTGGCGATGAATACAGACGCACCACATCTTGCAAGGACAAAATCGCACAGAAAGGTGTTGATAGGCAAGAAAATAACGCGCGGGCTTGGGGCGGGAAGCGACCCGAAGGTAGGGGAGGAGTCGGCATTGGAGAGCAAGGATGACATACGGCACATGCTTGGGGATTCGCAGCTTGTATTTGTGACATGCGGATTAGGCGGAGGCACAGGCACAGGAGCAGCACACATAATAGCACACGAGGCAAAGGAGCTCGGCGCACTCACCATAGGCGTAGTCACCCTGCCATTCTCGAGTGAAGGGAAGATAAGGATGAGAAATGCACTTGAGGGGCTTTCAAAGCTCAAAAGGGCCACTGACACCACAATAATAATACCGAACGACAAGCTTCTGTCAGTTGCACCAGACCTTCCGCTGAACATGGCATTCAAGATAAGCGATGAAATACTTGCAAACGCGACAAAGGGCATAATAGAGATGGTTACAAAGCCAGGGATGGTGAACCTCGACTTTGCAGACCTCAGGAGTGTACTGAAGGATTCGGGATACGCAGTCATAGGCATGGGGGAGGCAAATGCCACCCAGACTACTGACAGGGCAACAATCGCAATAGAGAACACGCTGAAGAGCCCACTGCTTGACGTGGATATATCCACCGCAAAGAAGGCATTAGTAAATATAGTTGGCGGGGATGACTTGACGCTGAGGGAGGCGGAGGGAATATTCCAGAGCGTCTCAGGCAGGATAAGCGGCGAAGCGCTTCTCAAGTGGGGGGCAAGGATAGAACAGAAGATGCAAAAAAGCTCGCTTAAGGTAATGGTGGTGCTGGGCGGAGTGGAGTTTCCTGATTATACGGAGGATGGCATAAAACAGAAGGTAGCGGATACGGAGAACATAGACCTTGACAGGATATTCGGGGAATGAAATGAACTTAAATCCGCTGCCAAAATTGAAGAGCTTCTACAGCGATTCAAAGCATGTGACCAGTGTAAGCTACAGGCCAGATCTGGAGTCCTTCAAGAGGACACTCAAGATAGTGCTGATAGGCATAATAATCTTAGGAATACTTGGATTCGCCATATCCTTCATAATAAACAACCTCATACTCCCTACTTCTTGACGAATAAGGATGTAAAGATGAGAATAGAGATAGACTTCACAAGGTCTGCACAGGAAAATGCAGATGCATATTTCAAGCTCTCGAAAAAGATGAAGAAGAAGGCTGAGGGGGCGGCAGTGGCGATAAAGGACCTAGAGCTCAAGCGGTCACGCATCCTGAAGGAAGGGGCAGAAGCCCAGCAGGTTCCTGCGATAAAGAAAATAGAGGAAAAGAAGTGGTTTGAGAAGTTCAACTGGTTCGTTGCGAGCGACGGCAGAATGGCAATAGGCGGAAGGAGCGCAATGCAGAACGAGCAGATAAACTCAAAGCACTTCGAGCCGAATGACCTATTCTTCCATGCAGACGTGTTCGGTGCGTCGGTCGTGGTGCTTAAAGACGGCATGGATGCAAGCCGCGTGGTCAGGGAGGAGGTTGCGCAGTTCGCGGCATGCTTCTCCAAGGCATGGGAGAACGCAATGGGGTCCGTGAATGTATATGCACTTAAGAGGGAGCAGGTATCCAAGTCAAAGGAGAAGGGTTCATTGGGCACGGGAAGCTTCCTTCTGGAGGGCGAGAGGGAATGGTTCAAGGGCGTGGCACTGGAGCTTGGCGCGTACAAGACCGAGGAAGCGCAAAGGCCATCAATAGAGCCAATCTCCACGTGCTTGGCAAAGGGGGTAAGGAGGTTCATCCTGCTTAAGCCTGGGAACACGAAGAAGTCCGACGCAGCAAAGGCAATAGCAAAGAAGTTATCATTCAGAGACATAGATTACATAATGCAACATCTGCCGCCAGGATCATTCTCGTTGAAGGAGTAAGTCTGCATGTGCTGATGGCATCCCACCACCCATAGATGGTGGGAATTTCCTGCTAACTTTGTTAATCTTCAGCTGTCCACTGCGCGTTAGACTTCCGAGATTTAGCGCTGCAAGAGAAAACGGGTAAAAAACCTGGAATTACTTCTTCTCTTTCTTTGCCCTGTCCAGCGCCTTGTTAACAAAGTCCTGCGCCTTTGTCGCATTGTCCCATCCTTCTACCTTTGCCCATTTGCCCGGCTCTATGCTCTTGTAATAGGAGAAGAAGTGCCCTATGAGCGCCTTTGTGTGTTCTCCCAACCCACCGATATCGTTTATTGTTCCATTGTCCGGATCTATCTTTTCTACAGGCACAGCCATTACCTTTGTGTCTATCCCTTCCTCGTCTTTCATCAACAGCACGCCTATCGGCTTGGACATGACTGTGATGCCAGGCGCGAAAGACTCGCTGCTTATGACCATTATGTCAAGGGGGTCTCCGTCCTCGCCCAATGTGCCAGGTATGAACCCGTAATTATACGGATAGACCATTGACGTGTGAAGTATCCTGTCAACCTTTATGAATCCTGTCTTCTCGTCGTACTCGTACTTTATGTGACTCCCCTTCGGTATCTCAATGAATGCGCGCACCGTTTTTGGTACGTCTTGCCCTGCGTCCAGTTTCAGCATGTTTATCACTATCTGATAATGTCCCGAAATATTTAAATAGCTAATGAGAAGGCTCTGGTTTAAATTCCTTGATGCCTAAAATGAAGCATGTCGACCAAGTATGTAGTTGTCTTAGGCTCCCTCATGAGCGGGCTAGGCAAGGGAGTGGTTACGTCCTCCATACTAAAGCTCCTGGATTTTCATGGATACAAGGTGCTGCCAGTGAAATTCGATGGATATCTGAACTACGATGCAGGTACGATGAATCCGTTCCAGCACGGTGAAGTGTTCGTACTGGATGATAAGAGCGAGGTAGATATGGACTTTGGCATATACGAACGCTTCCTGAACAAGAATCTTACCGGGGACCTCTCAATAACCGGCGGAAAGCTCTTCAGCGCAATAACCTCCAAAGAGAGGCAGGGAAGTTATCTTGGGGAGGACATACAGATAATACCACATCTTACTGATGATATAATAAGAAGGATAGAGGCGATTGCAAGGTCAAGAAAGCCAGATGTGCTTGTCATAGAGGTGGGCGGGACTGTGGGCGATATAGAGAACAGCTACTTCATAGAGGCAATGAGACAGCTCGCGCTTAGGCACGATGTTGCATTCGTCAATCTTACATACATACCAAACCTTGCTGCCGTAAGCGAGCAGAAGACAAAGCCTGCCCAGATAGGCCTTAGGCTTCTTCTTCAGGCAGGCATAAGGCCGGACTTCCTGATATGCAGGACAAGCACCAAGCTGCTTGAAGCGACAAAGGAGAAGCTCGCACTGTTCTCTAACCTGAAGACAGATAATATAATGGATGACCCTGACCTGACCACGCTGTATCAGCTGCCCCTCAGGCTGAAGGAGCAGGGGCTTGACAGGCTCCTGATAAAGAAGCTGGATCTGCCCAAGAAGAAGGAAGACATGCGCAAGGTATCAGAATGGAGGAATAGAGTAGGAAGGATAATAAACCCTACCGGCGGGCTGAACGTTGCAGTAGTGGGCAAATACACCTCCATGAGGGACTCGTATGCAAGCGTAAAGGAGGCCCTCATACATGCGGGTTCCGCAGAGAATACGCAGATAAACATAAGGTGGGTAGAGTCCTCTGATTACGAATCAAAGAGTCCTGACTACAGCAAGGTCGATGATATAGACGCGATGGTCGTGACTGGCGGATTCGGCAAACGTGGAATTGAAGGAATGATAAACTTGATAAGGTATGCCAGAGAGCGCCGCATGCCGTATCTTGGCCTGTGCCTTGGGATGCAGCTCATGGCTGTGGAATATGCAAGGAATATATGCGGAATGGAGGACGCAAATTCGTCAGAATTCAACGGCAATTCAAAATACAAGGTGATAGACCTCCTTCCCTGGCAGAAAAGGGTGCGCAACAAGGGTGGCACCATGAGGCTCGGGGCACAGGAATGCAGGATAGTCGAAAGGAAGTCGTACACATTCGACGCGTATAAGAAAAATATGATAAGCGAGAGGCACAGGCACAGATACGAGTTCAACAACAAGTACCTGAAGGCGCTAAAATCCAAAGGGCTCAGGTTCACGGGTTTCACAAGGGACAGGAAGCTTGTAGAGTTCATAGAGTGGCCGCAGGGATTCGGAATAGGCACGCAGTCCCATCCGGAACTAAGGTCAAGGCTTGAGTCGCCAGCACCAACATTCGTGGAGCTGGTCAGGGCTGCGAAGAAGAGACACAGCGGATTAATGCAAGTAGAAAATAAGCTTAAGTAAAGAAGGATTCAAAGAGAAGTATGCCCTGCCTGAATCCTGCCTTCGATGTGCCATGGCTCCTGAGCCCAAATTGGTACGGGACCTCGCAGATGTTTATGCTGTTGTGGCGCACGGACTTCAGGAAGTCGAAGAGCACCTTGTACCCGCCGCCCACGAACCTGTTCCTGTTTCCGTTGTACACCCTTGCGAAAAGCCTCCGGTCTATGCCGAAGAATCCGGAGAATATATCTCTGGGCCTCTCTCCGCCCTTTACGGCAAGCGCAGCATATCCCACCAGTATCAGTGTCTTCGATATAATTTTCCTGTGCAATGCCCAACCCTTCACGCTTGCACGCGTAGCTACGACCAGGTCCCTGCCCCTGACAAGCTCCAGTGCCATCTCTTTTATTGTGCCAGTGGGGTGCTGCATATCAGCATCCATCACTATGGCAAATCTTGTCGTTGATTTTATTATTCCATCTGCAACGCTTGCCGTAAGTCCCTTCTCAACCCCACTTTTCGACCTGTCAAGAAATCTTACGTTGCCGTTTCCTCCCGATGCTGCGGATACTATCGACTTCGTCATGTCAGTAGACCCATCATCAACAACAATTATGCGTATGCCAGGATATGACTTCGCAAGCCTTCTTATCAGCGTGCCAACTGTTTTCGCCTCGTTCAATGTAGGCAACACAACAGTGAAGTTCCCGTAATTCATGATGACAGATTATACCCTGACACTTATAAATAACCTATGCAGGTATTGTGCATATCCAAGGAACGGACCGAGTACCACGTTTATCCTCCCCAATCCCGATGCCGCATGCCTCATGCTTATTAGGTCACCTTCGTTGACAGCTCCGAACAGGACAAGTATGGGAGGATATATCGCTACCGCCTCAAGGAGACCCAGGACTATGTAGATTATGTAGTCCAGTGTTGCAAATCCAATATTCAGAAATGTCATACTCAATCCCAACAGCACTGCCATTATTATGGCAAATACTATGTTGCTAGAGTAGAGCCGGGCAAGTTTCTTGAACTCGAATCGTATGCTATACAGCTTCTTGGCGTACCTTTCGAACAGCACTGCCTCAATAATGTTGCCGACGAAGAATATGATGATTATGGCTCCGACGATCTTCTCTGAAGGCACAAAGGCCAGCATGAGGGCGAGCTGGAAGAATGCGGATATGAAGTTTATCTTCATGACGCTCTTTGTATAGCCTCCAGATATCAGAAGGTTGCTTAGGTATAGCCCAAATAATCCTATGGCAGTGCCCAGGGCTATAAGCGTAAGGTAAAGCGGCGCGCTGGTGAAATTCTGGCCAACTAGCAGGTTTAATCCAGGTCCTGCCATTACTCCAATAAAGAGTACGAACGGAAGCATTGGGAGCAGCGCAAAGTGTATTATCATGTTGTATATCCTGTTCAGCTCCTGCTCCGACGCCATCGACTTGGCAGTGCTGAATACTGGGAGCAGGCCGCTTCCAAAGGCGCTGTGTATCATCGCAAGAAGCGCCAGCCCTTTCAATGCGACGCCGTAATTTCCAAGCGCTGCGGTGGTCACGTAAAGCCCGAGAAAGAGCACCGAGAAGTTCTGCATGCCGGTATTCAGCAGGTTTGTGGTAGCTATCGGCCATACGAAGGAGAATATGCCCCTGAGCTCGGCTTTTGTTGGTATTATTATTCTGAACTTGCAATACTTTGACATGGCTATATATATGAGATAGACGCCGAACAGCGCACCGAATATGTAGCCTATCAGCATTGCCGAGACTGCACCTATGACGCCGAACTTTAGGGTCAGCACTATGCTGAGCAGAAGCTGGATAATGTCCACGGTTACAGTGAGTATTGACGCAAGGCCTGACCTTGAGAACCCTATTAGAGCCCCAAATGCTGCGCCATTCATCATGCTGGATAATATGGTTCCGGATACCACTATGAGTATAATCTGGCTTATGCCGACATGCCCGAAAGCACCAGCGACGTATCCGCTTATTGACATGCCAAGCAATGTGAGGATAATGCCCACGGTCCCAGCTATTGCATAGCCCCCGAAAAGCGACCTGAGTATCCCTTCGCCGTCATTCTTGTACGCGAGCCTTGACAGCATGCTGCTGAAGTACGCACCGATCCCAAATGCAAGGAATCCGTTGACAAGTGCAGAAAATCCAAATGCAAAGGTGTAGATGCCGTAGCTCGACGGCCCAAGAATTCTTGCGACTATTATGAAAGTGAGTGCAGTAAGAACCACGCTAAAGCCCTGACCAACAAATAACGGATAGAGTAGCCTGGCAGCTCTCATGCCTATCCTATCTTCGCTAGATCCTTCCATCGTCCAACCTAGAACCTTATCCTTGTGACTTCCTCCCACCCGTAAACGGCGTGGGCTTCCAATGGTGTCTTTTTGATTGATAAAGATTAATAATTGTGGTATATTCCTCGGGCTATCAAAGCTCTTTTCTAAGCTTCATTATCGCACCGAAGAAATACAGGAAGTCCGTCCTTCCGACCTTTGTGCTGTCTCCCTCCCTCCACACCACAGGCATTTCATACGGCACTATGCCTCTCCTCTGAGCCCTGACCAGTATCTCCGAATCAAAGAACCACCGATTGTCATGCACTTCCTTTACCGCCTTTCTTATGTACCTGCCATCCCAGAACTTGAATCCGCACTGATGGTCGCTTATTCTTGAACCTAGGAATATCCGCATCATAAGATTGAAGAGCATGCTCTCCGCAAGCCTTGACCTGCTCCTCTCCGTAGACGCGCCCTTCGCGTATCTGGAGCCCAGCACTATCGGGTTTCCCTCTTCAACCTTCTTCACAGCCATCTCCACGTATCTCAGGGGCACTGCGAGGTCTATATCCATATAGCCTATGACATCGCCTTTTGCAACAGATATCGCATTGCAGATCGCACCCCCCTTCCCTATCCTTCTTCTTCTTGAGATAAGCCTAACGTTCCTTAATCTGGCAAAGTTCATCGCTATCTTTTTGCTGCAATCATAGGACCCATCTTCTGCTATTATTATCTCCGCGTCCCTATGTCTGACCACCTTATTGTATATAGGCATGAAGTTTCTTTTCAACTCTTCACATCCGTTATAAACAGGGAGTATAAGGCTGAGTCTCATGGTACCACAGATTACCTCATAGATTATATACGTGGGTTTTTATAATAGAGAGTTCAATAAAAATTCTGTTTCAGTCTTCAGGTGTTTTCAGTGGAATTGGAGGGCCAAGGCCAGATATCGTCGAATTCAGATCAGCATTCCAGCCATTCCCACGTGCAGGAGGATCCCCGTTCGCATGTAATGCACCGCGTCCACAGCGTGTTTGGAGGAAGAGGGGACCAACCAATATACAAGAATACTTATGTAAAGGTATTTGCAGCATACCTGATAATAGCACTTGTAATGTACTGGACAGTTACGCTTAACATTACAACACGGGTAGTAAACGGATTTGGCGATGTACACCAGAGCCTCTTCAATCTCTGGTGGGTGCCGTATTCCATGTTCGTTCTGCACCAATCCCCGTATTTTACATCGCTTTTATACTATCCCATAGGCGCGAACCTCGCAACGCAGACGCTAAGCCCCATAGCAGCAATACTGATAACCCCGATATACGACCTTAGCCCCGCACTAGGATACAATGTGCTCTTCTTTGCAGGATTCGCACTGTCCGGGCTGTTCATGTTCCTGCTTGCAAAGTACCTCACAAAAAACAATTATGCATCATTCATAGCCGGACTCATATTCGCATTTAGTCCGGCGCACATAGCGCAGGCTATCGCGCATCTTGATTGGACAATGGTAGAGTTCATACCGGCATTTATACTACTGTACCTGCTTGCGCTTAGGGAGAAGAATCTCAAGTATGCTGCGCTTGCCGCCCTGAGCTTTGTGCTTCTGACATTCATGGGGGACATAGAGCAGGGACTGATGACCTTCTTTGCCGCAATAATACTTACCATACTTCTTGTCATAACCGAGAGAAAGGAGATGCTTAAGATTAGCACACTCAAGTCGCTTGCAGTCATTATTGTATTGGTGTTGCTTTTCGCTTCTCCGATAATCGCAATGCTTCTCCCTTACGTCAACTCAGGCGCATTTGCTGCTGCACAGCAGAACTCTTTTGTGACCAGCAATATGGAATGGAGTGACAACCTCCTGTCATTCTTCCTACCAAGCCATTATAACGGAATATTCCAGGGACTTGCAAGCTCATATTCTTATATCTATCAGCTTACCTATAAGGGCATACAATACAACATAAACGTCGGAGAGAGGGTATCCTACCTGGGATATTCCGTACTGTTCCTTGCAGCAGTAGGAGTATATTTTGACTACAAGAACAACAGATTAAGAAATCTTGCCATATGGCTTGCAATCTTCATAATATTCGCCTGGCTTGCAATAGGACCGTATCTGCAGATAGGCAATACAGTGACAGGCATTCCTGGGATATACGTGCTATATCGGTCAGTGCCGCTACTGAATATAATCCGCGAACCAGGAAGGATGGACTTCATAGCCACGATCGCACTTGCAATCATGGCCGCATTCGGATTTGCACATCTGATACAGAAGAAGGACAGGAAGACGGCATACAAATATCTTGCGGTGTTCACACTTATCATATTAATAGAATATAATGGCATGCCCCTTACCAATCCGTATATAAGCAATTCGACCACGTCTGCAGCGGTGCCAAAGGCGTACAACGAGATAGGCGCGATTCCAGGCAACTTTTCGGTGCTCATACTTCCTGCATTATCCAATCCGTCATCCACGCCAAACCAATTCACTGGCACTGCAACGTATTATGCATCCATCCTCAAGAAGCCCATAATAGGCGGATATACCAGCAGGGAGAACGCCACCCAGTCACTTGCAGTAACATCAGTACCCCTTACGTTATCCGCATTGTACCTAGAAAGCGGATACGGTCTCGTGTATCCATCGCCCATTCTTGAGAACTACAGCAATGTTACTCTTCTCTGGCTTGCAAACTATAACACCAGGTTCATATCGGTAATTAGGCCAGCATACAACACTACTGAGCAGGAGCAGCTTCTATCGTATCTTGCCAGCGTATTCGGGCAGCCAGCATATATGAGCAATACAACTGCGGTATTCTCGACACAGCAGGCGCTTTCGGCAAACGCAGGCAGATCACTGGTGTCATATACTATAGGGAACTGGACCCCAGGATACGATTTCTGCAGCCCTTATGCACCATGCAACAGCACACTTTCTGAATTGTGGTTTGGCAATAATCCAAGGGGCATAATGTTATACTCGCCTGCAGACCAGAACATAGTAATGTCGATGTCCACATTCAGCTTCTCAAGCAACACACCGCTTTCGGTGTATCTGAACAATAATCCTGCGGCCGTGCTGTCACTTGGGCCTAACAGCACCACCTACTCAATAAACATGACTGTACCAAGCGGATTTAGCCAGATTCTTTTGTACTCGAAGCAGGCCGCGCAGACCCAGTATCTCGACTTCGGCGTAAAGAACATAACATTCACAAGAAAGTGACACCTTTCATCAACTGAAGGTTGAGGGCTTCCAAGAGTGTTTTTGATTGGTCATCATAAAAAACATGCGTATTTAGTTAAATTTCCAACTACTGCAATAAGAGAATCTTGGTGAAAAATAGCCTCCGGCGACAAAGTCCGACGAGCTAGGCAAATAAAAAAACAGGTTCTGTCAAAAAAAGCACCAACTGCAAAAAATGCTTGCAGAGAAGATTTAAATACATATTACGGTGCAGATATAATTGCGACCAATTTATGACGATTGGGATGGGATGAAAAAATGGGTATAGATGAATTAGAGGTAGGTGCAACCTACGATCTTAGAATTGCGGCTAAAGATCCGCGCGGAGAAGGAATAGGCAGAATAAACGATGTTGTAGTCTTTGTGAAGAACACAAAATCAAGGCTGGGTAAGACTTACAGAGTAAGAATAACGAATATGCACAAGACCTTTGCATATGCAGAGCCGATAGATAATAGCAAGCCTTTTATAGGTAATGGTAGTTTAATATTGTGAAACAATCGATATCAGTGCAGTAATTTTTCGATTTGGTTTTTCTTCTAATCGGTGTAATGATGGTTGATAGAGAGTTCTACGAAGCTGTAAAGAAAGGTACAACTACGGTCGGGCTTATATGCAGCGACGGGGTAGTCATGGGATCTGACTCGAGGGCTACAATGGATACCTTCATAGCTAGTTCCGAAGCTGTGAAAATACACAGAATAAACGAAGTGCTTGGCATGACAATAGCAGGCGGCGTAGGGGATGCCGAATACTTGGTAAAGCTGCTGAAGATGCAGGACGAGACATATACTATGGAGGAAGGAAAGCCCTTGAATCCGACATCTGCAACATCACTTCTGTCGCTGATACTTCAGGAAAACAAGGGATTTCCCTTCCTTGTGCAGCTTCTTATAGGCGGATTGAAAAAGGGAAATCCAGAGATATTCAACATAGATCCCCTGGGCGGATACACAAAGGAATCGAAGTTCACAGCCACAGGAAGCGGCTCACTTACTGCACTTGGATACATAGAAGGTATATATGACGACGGCCTTACGACACAGGAATCGCTGAAGCACGTTGCAAAGGCGCTAAAAATAGCGATGAAGAGGGATTCTGCAACAGGGGACAGCACAAGGATAGTTTCGATAACAAAGAAAGGGTATAGGGAGTTGTCAAGGGATGAGATAGATAAGCTCCTTAAATAAGTCGCTTAGATTAGGTTCTGGAAATTGGTTCGGTTGATTCACATTGCGTATTTTGTGATGTAGTGAGTGAAGAAGAGTATAACAAAGATATACTGGATAAGGTAAAAGCACTAATACCTAGTGATGCCGGGTCTGTCGAGGTTGAGTTCGAAGGTCCTGACGTTGCGGTATACGTTGAGAACATACCAGCATTGTATAAGAACGATGATGTGATACGCGGCATATCCGCTTCGGTAAAGAAGAGGCTCATAATAAGAAGCATGCCCAACAAGCTTATGGATCCAGCGCAAGCTGTAGAGAAGATAAGATCGCTGGTGCCTGCAGATGCAGGTGTGCAGCCTGAAGGCATAAAGTTTGTGCCAGAATTTTCTGAGGTATATATAGAGGCATTAAAGCCCGGGCTTGTGATAGGGAAGGGGGGCTCAACACTGATGCAGATAATAATGGAGACTAGCTGGGTACCGAGAGTCCTTAGGCAGCCGACCATGAATAGCGATGTCATAAAAGGCGTCAGGCAGTTAATGTTCAAGGAAAGCCAATTCAGGAAGAAATTTCTGGGAGGGTTAGGCAAGAAGATAAATCACATGGGCACGAAGAGCGAGTGGGTAAAGGCAACAGCACTTGGTGGATTCAAGGAGGTTGGGCGGAGCAGTCTGCTCATAGAGACAAACAGGTCAAAGATATTGATAGACTGCGGGATAATGCCTGAGCCAGGCATAAGGGGATCTGATGCAAACCAGAGCGGAGAGAACAAGGCATATCCCTATCTTGACAGCATGAATGTGACGATAAACGATCTGGACGCCGTGATACTTACGCATGCACACATGGATCATATGGGATTCATACCCTACCTGTACAAATTCGGATACACCGGCCCAGTATACTGCACGCCTCCGTCAAGGGATCTCGCAGCGCTTCTGCTTTATGATTACATAAGGCTTGTGGCAAAGAGCGGAGGGACTCCGCTGTACGGCGAGAAGGACGTAAAGAATATGCTTATGCATACGGTTACCAGGGATTACGGCGAGGTGACTAACGTGACTGACGAGATAAAGCTAACATACCATAATGCAGGGCATATACTCGGAAGCGGCACAGTGCACCTGCACATAGGTGAGGGAATGTACAACATTGTGAGCACAGGAGACATGAAATATGGATTCACAAGGCTACTGAATGAGGCGGATACCAGGTATCCGCGGGTAGATGCCCTTTTCATAGAATCAACGTACGGCGGCCCCAGCGACATAACGACAAATAGAAAACAGGCGGAGCTTGACCTCATGAACGCAATAAGCAGCACAGTAAAGAATGGTGGAAAAGTACTGATACCGCTGTTTGCCGTAGGCAGAAGCCAGGAACTGATGCTTGTCCTTGAAAACTATATGATGAGCAACCCAATGTACAAACTTGAGTGTCCAGTGTACCTTGACGGAATGATACTTGAGGCGAGCGCAATTCATACTGCATACCCAGAGTATCTTAAGATAGGGCTGCAGCAGAGGATACTCGGCAATAATTCACCGTTCGAGAGCGAGATCTTCGAAGTTGCAAAGGGCGAACGGGGAGACATACTCGACAAGGGACCTTCAATAATACTTGCAAGTGGAGGCATGCTCAACGGAGGCGCAAGCCTTGAATATTTCAAGGTAATGGCTGAGGATCCAAAAAACATGTTAATATTTGTAGGATACAACAGCGTAAGCTCTCTTGGGAGGAGAATACAGAACAAGGCCAGCGAGATAGCGCTTCCTGGAGAGGATGGGAAGCTTAGCCAGATAAGGATAAATTCCCAGATACGAACCATAGAGGGATTCTCCGGCCACAGCGACAGGCGACAGTTGATAGATTTTGTAAGAAGCCTGAGACCGTCTCCGAGGAAGATATTTACTATGCATGGCGAAGAGTCTAAATGCGAGGACCTATCCAGGACACTGGGCAACATAATGCATGCAGAGTCAAGGTCCCCAATGGATCTTGACACAATAAGATTCAAGTAGCAAACGCACTTATTTAGGGATACTACACGCCTGAAATAATACTCA
Organism: Candidatus Martarchaeota archaeon; assembly: GCA_023379055.1. Classification (GTDB taxonomy): domain Archaea; phylum Micrarchaeota; class Micrarchaeia; order Micrarchaeales; family CABMGC01; genus JAJZNA01. Next base: position 70,708 of record JAMCSX010000009.1, read on the forward strand.
AAAAGCATATATATAACCGAATCGCATAAATAAATCGCATTTTATGTCACATAGAGCTAAAACCAACAGGATTATGAAGGCTGTTGCCGAAATCGGATTAGTCGCAGGGATTAGTATTATTCCTATAGCGCCAGTGCAGCAAAGCAATACGGCATATGTTAAAACCCTAAAGAGAGCAGATAGCATAGTAATGACAAGCCAACATCAGACTAAAATTACCGATACAAATCAACCACCCCAAGGGGGTGGGGCATATCCTGTCCGTAATAAAATTCTTACCCTGACCAAAGATAATCCACAAATCATCGCAAGCCACACAACTCCAACAACTAAGCAGGACAGTACGACAAGCACTCCGACACAAACAACAGCAAGTAATAATCCTAAAAAAACGTCTTCAAACAATACAAATATAGTTGCAGTTATAGTAAAGGCACAGCAAGAGATAAAAGTACTTGAGAATGATCTGAAGAGCATAGATGCAAATCTGCCAAAGGCACAGAATTCCTTGAATCAGATTCCAGAAACAGAGAATCATGTTATTAGCGATGTGAAGCTCATAGGCGCAATGGTAAGCGGAATAGTGGTTCTCGGATACGGGATCCTGGTGTTTTTCATTAGCAGACTTAGGAAAGAAAACAAACGGCTTAGAGAAGCGCTGAAGGAATGAATATCAGACGCAGATACCAGCATTATAAAACCTTTTTACGCTATTATATGCGCTGCTCTGGTCGTCTAGTGGTTAGGATGGAAGCCTGTCACGTTTCCGACCCGGGTCCGAATCCCGGCCAGGGCGTTTTATGTTTAGAGCTTGAATGATAATGATTGCTAATATTCGAAGGTGTTGCATTAAAACCTAATGCCATAAGACCCTTCTGGAAAACCATTCTGGATTTGGTGGATAACTCGTAATGCAACTGACGCAAAAAATAAGGATTTTTCCGAATAAGGGACAGAAAACACTACCATGGATACTTTCGAAAAAGTGCAGACTCATCTACAACTTTGCTTTATCGGAAAGACGGGAAGCGTATTCAAACGGAACTAAAGGCATAACCTATTACAAACAGCAGAAGGACCTTCCGAAAATAAAGGAAAAGTATCCAGAATATATTTGGGTATATTCACATACATTGCAATATACTCTCCGAATACTCAATGCAAAATACTCCCTAACGAGGTTGGGGAAACCCTTAGGTATTAACTTTTGACAAGATCAGCGGGCGAGCTTGGGTTCTAAGACAAGAAGTCGAATTTTGAATAGTTTCCCGTTGGGGAGATTCGAACTCCCAACCTGCCGGTATCTACTCCTTCAGCACTTTGCTGGGAAGCAATCGAACTACAGCCGGCCGCTCTAGCCATTGAGCTACAACGGGTCGATACATACTGCAACGATAAGGATTATAATATAACAACTATTTATATATGTGGAGGATTATGCCGAGGTTGCGCCAGTCTAAAAAACGTGAGGTTGGGAGAGAGGATTTAGATGTGTCCTTCAAGAGTCCTGTAGAGGAGATATCGGAAAGGTATAGGTACTCCTATGTCCCGCTCTCATTCTACTGGCTCAAGGATATAGTACGCGGGTTCCTGAGCCACAAAAACTTCCCAGATGCACTTGCAATAGCATTCGCAACGTTCAGCGTATCCATAGCGTTCCCGTTTTTCCCACAGATAATACTGATTCCGTTAATACTGCTAACGTTTGTGATAACCATGCTATCGCCATTAACAGGGCTTATGGCGATGCTCTTCGAAACGCTTCCGATGTTTATATACCAGGCACCCCTTCTTGCATGGATACTTACGCTATTCGTTAGCATATCCCTGTTTGTTGGACACAAGCATTATCGAACTGTCACATTCATATATGCACTCATCATGCTTCCACTTTCGTATCTGGGATATTTTCTTGAGGTGCCTGCATTCATAATAGGCATACTGTTTATAGGCTTCAGAAGAGCTGTTGTATCCACAGTAATAGTAATATTTCTTGTTGCAATGCTATCAGGGATGACAGGCATACAGAATACTGCACCATTCGTGTACAATGCAGCATCATTGCATGGCTCACTGACGTCGTCCACACTGGTGGTCCCATCAATGCCACTCCCAACCTTTAGCCAGTTCCCTGCTGCATTCTCCGAAGCCCTGACAAGGTTCTTCAGCTTCAAAGTCACAACACAGATATTTAGCGGCTTCTGGATGGCCATACTATCGATGACACATGACATAGCATTTACCGCAATACAGATGGTTGCTTGGCTTCTTGTCATATTTGCCATAACCAACTTTGTAATAAAAAGCAGGTCAGGTTATAAGGGAACTGAATCAAGCGTATTCTCTTTCATTATGTTGGCAGTATACGTGTCCCTTTCATTCTATACTGGCGTTGCACCGAGCAACACTATCATATTCAGCTTCCTTTTCACTCCATTAATAATATTCTTCCTGGAGTCAAATAATATAGAAGTTGTCAGGGCGCTTGATGTAATGAAGCAGGACTTCCTTGGAAAATTTGGAGAGGCATTTCAGGATCTTACCAGCGGTACAAAGGAGACTCTGAAGGATGTTGCAAATTACGACGAGACAAAGAAAGAGCTGCGCGAGTCAATACTTGCCCCGATAGAGCATAGGGAGATATCTGGGGCATATAATGTCAAGCCTGCAAAAGGCATACTATTATTCGGACCTCCAGGAACAGGAAAGACACTCATGATGCGTGCACTTGCCAATGAGATACGTGCAAAAGTCTTCTATGTGAAGACGTCGTCCATACTATCCCCTCTGCAGGGCGAGAGTGCACAAACACTATCAAGAATTTTTACAACTGTTCGCAAGAGTACTCCGGCCATCCTGTTCTTCGACGAGATAGACGGCATCTCTCCGAAGCGTGGAGTCCAGGGGGGAGATTCTGCGAGACAACTGCTCTCAACGCTGCTCAGCGAAATAGACGGTTTCCAGAAGCTCGAGGGCGTTGTGATAGTGGGTTCAACAAACGTCCCGCAGCTTATAGATGAGAGCCTGCTTAGGCCTGGAAGGTTCGACAAGATAATTTATATGTCCCTTCCAAGCAGGCAAGGGCGTGCCAAGATATTTGATTATTATCTCTCCAAGCTACCTGTGGGCAACGACATAAATTATTCGAAGCTTGCTGAACTTACAGAAAGGTACAGCGGCGCAGATATAAAAAGCATGTGCGATGAGGTTGCAAGAGAGGTCGCAGAAGAGGCCGTTGTAAGGCATACGGTGCTGCAGATCTCCATGTCAGATTTTGTAAAGGTAATAAAGTCTACTAAGCCATCAACATCGCTTGCAAGCATAGATAGATACGAGCAGTTCAAGCTTGACTACGAGAGAAGGACCCATCCTGAGCTAGTCGTAAAGAAGGAGGGCAGCATCAGAATAAGCGATGTGGTCGGACTTGAGGATGCAAAAAAGGCCCTGTATGAGGCGGTAGAGATACCGATCCTTCATCCACATCTCATAAAGAAGTACGACGTGCAGAACATAAAGGGTATACTTATGTTTGGACCTCCAGGGGTAGGAAAAACGATGCTTATGAGGGCGGTTTCAAATGAACTTGAGGGGGTGGCCTTGATAATAGTGTCTGGCGCAGAGCTTGCAAGGAATGGCGCAGAAGAGTCACTTGCTGCGATAAAGGACACATTTAACAGGGCAATGGAGAATGCACCGAGCATACTATTTATAGACGAGATAGATTCACTGCTTATAAGCAGGTCTGACGCCACCGAAGCCTCAATCAAGATCACGAGCGAATTCCTGCAGGAGCTTGACGGCATCAAAACATTCGGCAGAGTTGTACTTGTAGGTGCAACAAACAGGCCAGACAAAATAGATTCTGCAGCACTCAGGCCGGGGAGAATAGACAGATTCATATTTGTGCCTCCCCCTGATGAAAAGAGCAGGGAGAGGATATTCAGGCAAAATCTTGTCAAGGCGCCAGTAGACAGGTCGATGGACTTTGAGAGGCTTGCAAAGGACACTGAGGGATATACCGGTGCGGACATAGTAAACATATGCAGGCAGGCGAAGCTCAACGCCCTCGAACAGAGCCTCTTGGATTCAAGCGAGACAGAGATAAAGCAGAAGAACATAATGGATATTATACATTCCGTAAGACCGTCTGCACCCGTAGGCACTCTAAACTCGTATACAAACTTCCTTTCGTTATATGGTGATAGATAAATGTTGCCGATATTGCCACTCATAATACTGATTCCGTTCGCCGCAATAGCGGCGGAACTGATGATGGATAGGCACCATTCGTACCAAATCTCATTCGTTGCCTCACTTGCTTCCTTCCTTCTGGTTGCATTCACAGTGTACTATGCTTATGTCCATGGTTCTGCGTCCCTCTCGTTCTCCAGCATGTACGTGCCTTCGCTAAACCTTCACTTCAGCCTTCAGGTAACCGAGCTGTCACTCATGTTGCTGCTCATGACGTCAATCGTGTTCCTTGCGGCGTCTGTAGTTGGAAAGTACTTCATAGGAAGCAAAAAGCGGATGTACAACATTATTTTCCTCGTCTCAGAGGGAGCTTCGCTGGGCGTGTTCGTATCTGCAAATCTCTTCTTGTTTTACGTCTTCTGGGAGATCGCCGAGATAATGTTCTTCTTTATAATATTCCTTTATGGCGGATACAATAGAAGGTATGCAAGCATAAAGTTCATAATCTACTCGCTGTTTTCGAGTCTCCTGCTCCTGATAGGCATAATGCTTCTGTACTCGTCTATAACTCCACATACATTCAACATTAACGGCATAATAGCTGCAGGAGGCAGCATTAGCGCCAGTACGCAGACAATAATACTTGCACTGCTGCTTGTCTCATTCCTGATAAAGATGCCAGTATTTCCATTCCATGGTTGGCTACCAGATGCGCACACCGAAGCCCCGACTACAGGTAGCATGATACTTGCCGGAGTATTGCTTAAGTTCGGTGGATATGGATTGTTTCTGATGCTTCTTATGCTGCCGATAGCCTCACATTATGCACCCTATCTCTTCGTTGTCTTTCTGCTTTCAACAGTATACTCAGCATTTGCCTGCATGACACAGTCAAATATAAAACGGCTTATAGCATACACAAGCATAACAGATATGGGAATAGTGGGCATAGGACTTTCTGCAATGAACACGTTTGGATACAACGGGGGATTTTACGCGATGTTTAATCATGGAATTGCGATAGCCCTGCTATTCCTAATTGCAGGCACGCTAGACCATCTGTACGGCACACTGGAGATAGACAGGATAAAAGGAGTTATAAAGAATTTCCCTGCGCTATCCTATCTGTTCATAATAGGCACGTTTACTGCAGTCGGAATACCGCTCACATCTGGATTCGTCGCCGACCTTCTGTTATTTTTCGGCTCAGTAAAGGCATTCGGCATATTCGGTGTCCTGCCGCTTGCCGGAATACTGATAATCGGTGCAGCCCTGTTCTGGGTTATAGAACGCACATTCATGAATTCGTCAACGGCAGTGGAGCCATACAACCCTCTCGACAGGAATGTGGTGGCATCCGGAGTATTCCTTATAGCTACTGCGATATTATTCGGCATCCTCCCATTTATACTGCTTGGAATAACCTAAGGCAAATCCAGCACAATATCAAATATACTTTATGGCAACAAAGAGAAAACGCTTTGCCAGTGCTCCAGTTGTAAGGCACTAAATCCTGAGTGCCAGTAGCAATGCGGTAAGTGCTATTGATACAGACACATTGTCATCTATATTTATCCTGACTCCTTCAACTACTGCAGCAACCGCGGCTATCGGCAGCGCATATATCCCTATGAAAAAGTATGCAATTGCTGCAGTTGCTACGAAATATGCCAATGTTCCTGATATCGACTTCGTGCTATTGTACGGAAGCTTTTTGCCTCCGACCAGAAGCCCGACTATCGTTGCAGAAGGGTCGCCTATGAATATCGCAGAGAATACCGCAAGCACATCCCTCGTGCTCAGGAAGGATACGGCTATAAGTGCACCTATGGCAAGCCACATTGCACCATAACCCAGGGATGTGCCATTCCTTTCAAGCCTAAGCACAAGCCGGGCAGCCCTGTTACTTCTGAATACATCGGCAATACTTATAGCAAAGATGCCACCAAGTATCATTACTATGAGCACAGTTATCGCCACAGGACTGCTCTCGAAATAAAAGAGCAGTATAAGAAAAACGCCTATGCCTGCATGGAAAATGTCCCTATCTATCTCCACGCGCATGTTCACTATCCTGTTCTTGTACTCCCGTATGTTTGTTACGCCGCTGATTATCCCAAGCAGCAGGGCTTGCCCTATAAGCGTGAATCCGACCCAGTGCAGAAGGGCTATGAACAGGAGGCTGAGCAATGCATATATTGTCCTTCTCTTTGGGGTCTTTCCAGCAAGCAGCCCATTGAATGCGAGTATGCCAACCTCCAGGGCGACAATAATATATGGGTTAATTCTCTCGAACAGGAATATGAACAAACCTGCAAGAAGCATTATTATTAACAGCGCCTGCTCTTTCTGGCTCATCTTCCTTATTCTAAGATAGGCAAACGTTACAAGAGCTGCCGAAAAGGCTACAGTAAGATACAGCCATATACCTGATCTAAAATCAAACATGCTAGCACTGCGAGATTATATTATATAAATAATCCAACCTGCAATTATATATGCGAGCGCTATTACAAGCGGAACTGTCCTTTTTCCTATGCGTATTATGTCTCTGCTTACCTTGTTGAGCAATGCCTCAGAGCCTTTGCCCCAGATCATGAAGTTGTAGTATACTAACGATCCTCTGCTGAACTTTGCAGGGCTGGCGTCCTCTATAGCCTTGTCTATGAGCACATCCAGCATCGGCATTATCTCAGTATATCGAGTATACCTTCCAAGCGAGTTCTTTGCTGACATTGCAATGGAGTTTACCGAATGCGTGTCAGTTGTGCAGACCTCCACCTTAAGCCTGTGCTTTTTCCTTGCATGCTTTATTATGGCCTCTCTGAATCCGGGGAGCATGTTGTTTGCGTCTATACACAGCAATCCAAACTTATTATCCGTTCCAAAATCAAAGTAGCCAAAGCTCGTATACCCTGCTCCCAGGTCAGGATTATGTATGGACTTGGATAGTTTTATGAATGAGGATCCAAACCTGAGCCTGTGATTATTCCCGGACTTCGTAGCGCTTATTATGGCCTTCTCATACAGGTCTATGTACCTGCTGCCTTTCTGTATTCCCTTTAGCTCTTCTGCTCCTGCGGTCTCGAACCGTGAGTTATGAGCGTCTATCAGCATGGTCCTTTTCTGACCTCCGTGTGCAATGTTGCTGAATCTAAGTCCTATCTCCCGGTCTATGTCCTCAGTGACCAGCGGCGCCTTGGACAATATAAGCATGTTGTAGCCATTTATGCGTATGTTTGTGGCCCTGCACGGCCCCTTCTTTCCAAAACCCAGGCGACCTGAGGCATCCCTGGCATTCACGGCGTCCATCTTCGGTATGTAACTGCATATCTTTTCAGACATGGAATATGTCTGCGTAGTTCTCATGGGATTGTCCTCGATGTTTACCGCACCATGCATTACAAATGGAGATGCATTGTACCTTGATACTATCAGGCTCCCCATATGTTCCGTGAATGCACTTCCGCCCACATTTCCGAAAGGGCCATAATGTATGTCTGGCTTCACAAAAACTGCTTTATACTTGCCGTTTGATGATATGGATGCTAACTCTACTTCAACAGACCTATTTACTCCTCCGGTGCCGAGAACCTTCGCATCGGCCGCCATATTGAAAAGCCAGTGACCCATCATGGCGCTAAAAAGGTCTACGCTGCTTACAGATAGCTGCTTCTTTGCAGGCCTGTCAAACAGGTACAGTATGACATATCCCATTGCAAGGAATACAAGAATGCCGAAAAACAGCTTAATCAGCGCTGCCTCGATCGTAACGTTGAATTTCAGGAGATACCCCCCGAAAGGAAGGAACATGAGCACGTTTATTATTGGGTGGATCTCTGCGGTAAATATCGCGCTTTTCCTTTGGCCTACTGCAACCCTGTTTATTATGAACCAGTACCCGTATATGCTTGCATTGCTTAGTATGAGTATTACGTATGCAAGCGCATTGTTCTGGAACACCGAGTATATTATTGAGTCGAATACTATGAATATTGAGTATGCCGCAGTAACAGCCATGACAGCAAATAATGCATGCTTGGTCTTCATGTCCCTCTTCATTATTCGTATTATGAGCACCATTATCAATGCCGGAAGGCTTACAACAAGTATTCCGGATCCTGCTCCAAGAAGTAAGACATTGTAGAGATTAAAATGTGTGCCGTAATGCACTATCGTGCTTGCAAGAGAACCTGAGAGAATGCCTATGAGGACTATTATCATGGCGAGTGATATGCTGTTAGGTATTCTTCTCTCGAAATATGACGAGTATTTTGTTATATCCCTTTTGGGCATGCAAACACGTTACCTTCCAAACCGCCTGTCCCTTCTGTTGTAATCTGCCAGTGCATTGTATAGGTCGCGCCGTGTAAAGTCAGGCCATAGCTTACCGGAGAAATACAGCTCCGAATAGCCAATCTGCCAGGGTATGAACCCAGAAAGCCTCTGCTCACCAGATGTCCTTATTGTGAAGTCTATCTCTGGCACTCTGCTTGAAAGTAGAAGTTCCCTGAAGGTTTCAGCGTTTATGGTGCGATTGCATGAAGCTAGCTTTGCAGCCTTTCTCACTGCAAATACAATATCATCCTGCCCCCCATACCCTATAAGCATATTTATAACCCCATTTTTGTTATCCGCAGTCTCATCCTCAAGCTCTTTCAACGATCTAGAGAGATCAGGGGGTATTAATGAGTCATTGCTTATTATATTCAGCCTTACCTCGTTGCGATGCAGTCTATCGACTATGTTTCTGTCCTTTGCTACTCGCCGATAGATATTAAACAGTGCCTTTACCTCGTTTGTCGACCTTCTAATGTTTTCAGAAGAAAGAGCCCATACTGTGAGGTTGTTTATGCCATAATCCCTGCACCATTCACTGAAGTCTATGAACTTCTCCACTCCAAGGTTATATCCATCAAGCACAGACAGGGCATGTGCTTTGGCCCATCTTCTATTCCCGTCGGGAATTAGCGCCAAAGACCGCGGTACAGAATCAAATGCCATCTAATCTCGTTGTATTGGTGTCTATTTATCTATATAAATGTTTTTATACTGCATTTTCAAGTAATTCTATCCTTGAAATCTCGTTGAGCTTAGATACTCTCTCGCCGCCCACTATGCCCGTTTTTATGAATTTCGATCCGAATGCAACTGCAAGATGCGCTATGAAGCTGTCTACAGTTTCCCTGCTTCTATGCGATACTACAGTTTCCATGCCATTCTCATGCGCAGACTTCACTACCTTTATAGTGTCGCTCAATGTGCCTATCTGGTTAACCTTTATCAATACCGCATTTGTCGATTTGTTATTAATGCCCTCCCTGACCCTGTCTGGATTTGTTGTATAAATATCATCTCCCACAACAAGGCTCATGCTTCCTATTCTTTTAGTTATCTCTGCGAATCCCTGGAAATCGTCCTCGTGCATAGGATCTTCTACACATACCATGCCCAAGTCTGCAGATAGCTTTGAGACAAATTCTACATGTTCGCTGCTACTGAACCTTGCATCTGCATAGACATAGAAGCCATCCTTATAGAATTCGCTTGCTGCAAAGTCCGCGCCCAGATCTATGCGAATGCCGAATTTCTCTCCGACCTCGCGGCATATTTTGCTGGCAAGCTCAAGGTTTTCTCTGTCCTTAAGCCCGGTTACCCATGCGCCTTCTATATTTACGCCTGTGGAAATCCTAAGCACCTTTGACAGGTATTCGCCCAATGACTTGTGTGCCTGACCGTTAATATAAGCATTATTCATAAAACTATCAGAATCCGCAGAGATAAGTATCTCCTGTATGGACATTCTGTTGTTAGAGTGCACCCCACCGCCCATAAGGTTTCCGAGAGGCCTAGGTATGCGCTTCTTTATCCCTACATTTTTGGTGTAATTACTGAATAGGTACTCGTAAAGTTCAATGCCCTCTGACTTTGCGGCTAGTTTTGCCGACGCGACAGATACGCCAGTGGACACATTGCCCCCTATGAATCCGAACCGCTCACCACCTATCTTATGGAGTATGCTATCTATATCCGACTGGTTCCTGGCATCTACGCCTATCAATTCATTCTTCACAGTCTCAAAATTTGCGATCCCGTTGTCAGCATCTCCGCCGGGGAATGCAAAAACCTCGTGTGATCCGGTGCTGGTGCTGTTGGCTACCATTGCAGTCCCGCTAAATCTCTCCGAACTAACGGTTACCTCGACAGTGAATCCGCATCGTGAATCGAGTATCTTTCTTGTCTTAATATCCTTTATTGTGCTATCTCCCATCAAATTCGCCTGATATTATATAGTCAATTAGCCGGTTTCCCATAATAACGCCCAGACTGCCGGTACTGCCTATGTACTCATCGAATGGCATGCTGTCAGATTTATCTGAATGCAAGTACCTTACCATTACCGGAACAGGATCCCCGGAATGTGCCTTGAGCGTGCATGGAGTTGAATGATCACACGTTACGCATACGTCTGCTTTCAGGTCGCGTATTAAAGAAAAGAATGAACTGTCTATTTCCTCAAGTATCTTTTTCTTAAGGATTGCGTTCCCGTCGTGTCCAGGCTCGTCCGGACCCTTTATATGGACATATATGAAATCATAATCGTTTATATTATCCCTAACTAGTTCGGCAATTTTTCTGTACCTTTTCTTTCTGTCTCCTATCTGCCTTAGCCTTATCGGAGTCATCCCGAGTAGTCTGGCTATCCCTATCTCGACAGGCATCTCAGCTACGAATGCGCATTTCATGCCATGCCTAGACTCGAAAGTATCAACCTTTGGCAGACCAACACCGCAGTCGCGCAGGAGGACTGCGTTTGCCTGAAGCAATCCCTTTCCCAGCCTTTCGCGATTTACCTGTGCATGCGGCAGGACGCCTATTACCTTATCTATGAAAATATTCGCAATTCTTGCAGTATTTCCTGCCTCCTCGGATTCGTCAAGGGGCATGACTCTTGGCAATGCCACACTGCCTTCTTGCACAGCAATCGATATGTTACCTTTTCTAATGTACCCTATGTCCGCATTGGATACGTTTGCTGATAGAGGCTCCTTGCTGCTGTAAAACACACATGCACCCCTGTGTCCTACTGTTGACTTGAATCTAAACCTTACCCCATCCAACCCGAGATGTATTCTGTTTATCTCCTTTTCAAGGGACTTCGCATCATGTGTGCCTATGCGTCCAGCCCGCCGGTCTATTATCTCACGATTTTTATCTATTGTTGCGAAGTTGCACCTGAATGCTACGGACCTGTCAGTGACCTTCAGGCCAGCACCAAAGGATTCGAGCGGGCCCCTGCCAGTATATGAGGATATGTCATATCCAAGTATTGAGAATACTGCGGCATCCGACTCAGGCGCAATGCCCTCCCTAATCGGATACATCATCCCCTTGAGCGAATGGGACGCCATCTGCCTCAGGTTGGGCATCTCGGCGCTCTGCAGCGGAGTAGCGCCATTCAAGGATTCATTTCTCCTGTCTGCGGCTCCGTCGAGTATTACAAATATTACTGTCATCAGACCAGCCACTGCGAATGTTAGATCTGCACCAATATATTTATAGTTGGTAGTCGCTTAATAAGATCATGAAGACAAGAAATTATGGACCTGCGGGCGTGGAAGAACTGATAAAAAGCCACATCCGTGACATCCCAGATTATCCGAAGCCAGGCATAGTCTTCAAGGACATAACCCCGCTTCTTAAGGATTCCAGCACATTCAACAGCTGCATAGATGCACTTGCGCAGAGGCTCAGCGGCACAGACTTCGACTACATAGTCGGTATTGAAGCAAGGGGCTTCATAATAGGCGGTGCCCTGGCGTACAAGATGAAAAAAGGGTTTGTTCCTGTGCGCAAGAAAGGCAAGCTTCCATATGACAAGATAAGCAAGTCATACCAGCTTGAATATGGGATGGAGACCATGGAGATGCACAGTGACGCCATAGAGAAAAACAGCAGGGTGATTGTGGTGGACGACCTTCTCGCGACCGGTGGCACTGCGAGCGCAACTGCAGCCATGATAAATTCACTTGGCGGTTCAATAGCCGGATTTGCATTCATTACGGAGCTCTCGTTTCTCAACGGCAGGGAGAGGCTAGACAGCAGAAACATAGTCGTATTGCTCAGATACTGACAGTGACGCACAGGCAAGTCACAGTCCAGAGGAATTCTGGCTACGTCAGTCACCAAATTCCATGAAACCCCTTTAACACCGTGAGCGGGAAATCCCACACCCTCTTCAGAGGGTTCCCTTCAAGGGTGGGATGAGAGCGAACCGCAGAAAAGTGTATAAAGATAGATAACGATATAAAGGTCATGAAATTGACAAGAGCATACAAATTCAGGATTTATCCCGATGCCACAAGGCAGGCAGAGATAGACGAAAGGCTAGTCCTTGCACAACAGTTCTACAACAGGATTCTTGAGAAGTCAATTGCATCTTATAGGAATGGAAAGGCAAAAGTTTCAATGGCTCAATTCAACAAGTTCGTGAAGGAAATAATCCAAGAGGACAAGAGATACCTGAAACTCTATTCGCAGACAAGATGCGAGATAGAATACAGGCTGATGAAGGCATACCAGAACTTTTTCAGGAGGCTCAAGGAAGGGAGCAAGAAAGCAGGATTCCCAAGATTCAGGTCAAGGGACAGGTACAAGTCAATAACATATCCGCAGGATAATGGTTCCTTCTCAATCAGGAGAGGCAGGCTAAGGGTCTCAAGAATAGGAACAATGCCGATAGATCTGCATAGGAAGATAGAAGGCACAATAAAGACGCTTGCAATAAAGAGCGAAGGGGAAAATTATTATGCAGTCTTCACCACCATAAACGACATCAAAGTTCCAGAAGTGAAGGACACAAATCCCGTAGGAATAGACCTGGGACTGGATTCGTTCGTTGCAATGTCGGACGGGAAAAAGATAGAGAAGCCGAAGTTCGTGAAGAAGTCCGAAAAACATATCGCAAGATGGCAGAGGATTGTCGCAAGGAGGAAGAAAGGCTCAAATAGGAGGGAAATGGAAAAAGAAATGCTGTCAAAGAAAGGGGAACACACAACGAACCAGTCCGACGATTTTGCACATAAGCTATCGGGCAAACTGGTAAATTCAGGATACACATCATTTGCTGTGGAAGACCTGCATATCCAAAACATGGTAAAAAACCATCGTCTTGCGCAATCAATCCATAATGCTTCATGGAACAGGTTCATAAACATGCTTTCGTACAAGGCTGAAAGTGCTGGTATGAAGGTAATAAAGGTGGATGCAAGGAACACCTCAAAAGAATGCAGCAACTGCGGCAACATTCGGGATGTGCTGCTGTCGGAAAGGGCATACATCTGCAACAGATGTGGTATGCAGTTGGACAGGGACATAAATGCATCAATAAACATACTCAAAAGAGCTACCCTCGGACAGAGGGGAAGTCACGCTCAGGGAGAGATGGCCTCTGCGATTCAACAGGAATCGAAAAGCCGCATCGGAGAACCGAGAACCGATAAAACACATCCTTTGCGGGATGCAGTGATTGCATGAACGCAGAGGAAGCCCACGCCGTTTACGGGTGGGAGGATGTCACGAGAGACGGACTGCAAGTTACTCTGTATAAACATATCTTCGTCATTAATTCGTCAGGCTGAAGCTGTAAATAAATGTCAAAAATGAGCGGATGAACTCTGTTGTGGTCTGGATATATGATAATACTTGGAGTTGTTGCACATCCTGATGACCTTGATTTCGGGGCGTCAGGTACATTTGCAAAATGGGCAAGGGAAGGGGCGGAGTGCTATTACCTGATATGCACAAACGGATGCAAAGGCTCTGACGATCTCCGCATGACCGAATCAAAACTCATAAAGTTGAGACGTGCAGAGCAGATTGCTGCAGGGAAAGTGCTTGGGCTCAAAGGCGTATTCTTTCTTGGCCATAATGATACCGAACTGGTTCCTGACATTGCGCTTAAAAAAGAGATTGTTAGGTACATCCGCAAGCTCAAACCCGATATTGTCGTGACCACAGACCCTACATTTGTCTACTCTAAGAACGGATTCATAAATCATACAGATCACCGCGCTGCAGGCCAGGCTGCCATAGATGCAGTGTTTCCGCTTGCACGCGACAGGCTCACATTCAAAGAACTTGAGAAGGAAGGCCTTAAGCCACACAAGGTAAAGCAGTTATACCTGCTAAACTTTGGCAGTGGGGATGAGATTATAGATATAAGCAAAACAATCAAATTGAAGCTTGCTGCGCTAAAGTGCCATAAGAGCCAGATATCTGAGGATGTTGATAAATGGGTATCCAAAAGGGCACGTATTATAGGGCGGCAGAAGGGCTATAAGTTTGCGGAATCGTTTGTTAAGATAAACTTGTGGAGATAGTAAATGCAATTAAAGCTATTTAATTCGCTTGGGGGCAAAACGAAAATGTTTAGGCCCGTAAAGCGCAGAACCGTAAGCATGTATGTGTGCGGAATTACTCCGTACGATGTAACCCATCTTGGCCATGCGTTTACATACGTATTCTTTGATGCACTTTCGCGATATCTGGAATTTCTCGGCTTCCGCGTAATATACATCCAGAACATAACCAACATAGACGATGACATACTGAAAAGGGCCGAGAAAGAGAAGAAAGATTGGGGGCAGTTCGGGGATTTCTGGACTAAGTCATACCTTAACGACATGAAGACCCTTAACGTAAGGATGCCTGCCCACTATGTCAAGGCTACCGATTCGATTCCAGAAATGATAAAGATGATAAGTGCGCTAATCAAAAAGGGATTTGCATACAAGAGCGATGGAAACGTGTATTTCAACATACGCAAATTTCCGCAATACGGAAAATTATCCGGATTTACTGCAAAGCAGATGGTACTACTGCTCAGGGAAAGGGGCGGAAATCCTGATGACCCGTTCAAGCGAAATAACCTTGACTTTATCTTATGGCAGGGAAAACGGGGAGCTGAACCCTCCTGGGATGCGCCGTTTGGTCAGGGTCGGCCAGGATGGCACATCGAATGCTCTGCGATGATCAACCAGTATCTTGGTGATAGGATAGACATACATGGGGGAGGAAAGGATCTCATATTCCCTCACCACGAGAGTGAAATAGCCCAATCTGAGAGCTTCACCGGCAAGCACCCTTTCTCTAAATACTTCATGCATACTGCAATGGTCATGTTCATGGGAGAAAAGATGTCAAAATCACTGGGCAATCTTGTGCTTGTATCCGATTTGCTAAAGCGATACTCGCCGAATGCGATAAGATGGATGTTACTCTCACACAAATACCGGCTGACCTGGGAATACACGGCAGATGAAATGAATGATGCAAAAATCCGTATGGATAAGATTGAAAGGCATATCAAAAGATTAGATGCAAAAAATAATGACCACAACGCCATAAACAAGAAAGCAATGGCAGACTTCTCGCTGGCAATGAATGACGACATGGATATACCTGCCGCACTTCGCATTATAGAATTACTGGACAACGAAGGCAATGAATCCCATACCGTACGCTACATGATGTCAATTCTCGGATTTAGGGTATAATGGCCGAACCTTCAGGCGCTTGACATAGGGACACAAACCCCTATTGACTCTGTCAACGAATCGGAAGCCATATACGCAATCTACTTCTGCTTATCAATAAGTGCGAGCTTTGCGAGCATTGCCTCAAGCTGTATCCTCTCATTCGCTCCCTCAACAATCCTGAAGTTGTAGTCTCCAATATTGCTTACAAGCCTAAGCTTGAGGCGGTCCTCCACGGGCAGATTCAGTGCTTCCTTATGGCATTGTACAAGTATGTCTTCGCCGCTCATCCCATACGAGAGGAACAGGGTATTGAGCTCATCCCTTGCCCTTGAGAAGTTCCCCTCAAGCGCATACCTGAGCATTGCTACAACCTCCTTGGGCCTGGCCTTTGACGCTATCTCATATATCGACGTTTCAGTTATCTTTTTGTTTGATATTGCTGAGCCCTGCAGTGTATTTGTTATCTTCCTAAGGTCGCCTTCACTCACGTATATCAATGCCTCAATGGCCTTATCATCTATGTCAAGGCTCTCCCCATCAACTATCCTGCCTATATACTCTCTCATCTCGTCTTCCTTCAGTGGCTTAAATCGCAGCACAACGCACCTGCTCTGTATCGGTTCTATTATCTTGCTTGCGTAGTTTGCGCTGAGCACAAATCGCGTGGTAGATGAATATCTCTCCATAGTCCTTCTAAGCGCATGCTGCGCCTCTGACGTAAGTGCGTCTGCCTCGTCCAGAAATATTATCTTGACTAAATCATTTGAAAGCGAAAGCGTCTTTGCAAACTCCTTTACCTTCCCCCTTATTACATCTATGCCTCTGGCGTCGCTTGCATTGAGTTCCAAAAAGGACTGGTGAATTGAATCACCATACAGCTCCTTTGCCAGGGCAACTGCCGAAGTAGTCTTTCCAACTCCTGCAGGCCCCGAGAATATCATGCTAGGAAAGTTCTTCTCCTTCACAAATGCCTGCAGCCTGCCTACTATGGCTTTCTGGCCTATTACCTCACTGAGCTTTGCTGGCCTGTATTTCTCAGTCCACTGTAGATCTAATACTTCCATCAAAACCACTAGCAAAAGCCCAAATATACTATTACTTATAAATTTTTATGGATTCCTGTATCTTTAGTCACTGTCCTTTCTGATGCATAAGCTGTAAAAACCAAGACTTTTGATACTGCCGCTATATGAACGCATCAATAAACATACTCAAAAGAGCTACCTCTGGACAAGGGGGAAGTCACGCCTCTGGAGATTCTGCCTCTGCACCTCAAAAGGAGACTGCAAGCAGGATCGTTGAATCAGGAACTACACTTGGCGTTTCACGATGACCAATCAAAAAGACACCATTGGAAGCCCACGCCGTTTACGGGTGGGAGGAAGTCACAGCCGAGCAAGGTATATGAGCGGCTAGCGTTCAGATTTCCTGGAAATTTGAACCAGCTATACCGTGCAGCAACTAAGCTTAGAAACGTCCTCGTAGAACGCCTGAGCAGCTAGCTTCAGTCCTTCGCTAAGCGTTGGAAAGACGTGCACGGTATCTATTATGTCATCTATTGTTAGGCCAAATTTCACTGCCAACACGCCTTCATGTATGAGGTCGGCAGCGTGCGGCGCTAGGATATGCACTCCAAGTATCCTCTTGGTCTTGTTGTCTATCACTATTTTTGCCAACCCCCGCGTGTCTCCTATTATTGCTGCTTTTGCTACAAACTTAAATTCCATAGGGCTACAACTGCATTTTATCCCGCTTTTTATTACTTGCTCTTCGGTCATGCCAACCATTGCAGCCTCGGGGTAAGTAAATATCGCGCTCGGCACTTCATTCATGTTTATTGTCTTATTAGCATTCTCAAAAATGTTGGCGGTTGCGGTGTTGCCTTCCTTCGCAGCCAAGGTCTCAAGCATAGGCTCTCCAGTAACGTCACCGGCTGCGTATACGCTTCCAGCGGTTGTCTTGAGCGTCTTATCAACTTTGATGAAATGTCTCTCGTTTAGCTGGATACCGGCAGCATTCAGGTTCAGCTTTTCTACGTTCGCAGTTCTCCCAGTAGCGAAAAGTATCTCTTCTGCATCAAAAACAGCCTCGGTTTCCTTGACTCTGGCCGTTATGCTCTTTAATCCGTTCCTAGAGCCTATCCCGACTAAAGTTGCATTGGTTACTATATCAACTCCGCTCTCCTTCAGATATCTGGCAAGGTAGTTGCTCAATTCTGGCTCCCAGTTCGGTATTATCCTATCGCTCCTCTGTAATAGGATAACTTCGACTCCAAGATTGGCAAAGAGCTGCGCAAACTCCAATCCCAGTGCCCTCCCTCCCACTACTATAAGTGACTCTGGTAGCTTCTTTAGCGATAGGGCTTCCTCGTTTGTGAGGTATTTTGCTTTCTCTATTCCTTTTATCGCAGGCATGCTTGCCTTTGCCCCGGTGGCTATGAGGACATTCTTTGCATTTATCTCTTTTGCGCCTGCCTTTAATGTATTTTTGCCTATAAATGAACCGACTTCGTTTAGGTAAGTGACATTTTCCAGGTTCTCAAGCACGTTCTTGTATTTTTCGGCTCTAAGTTCGCTTACAAGCCTGTCTTTCTCCTCTGCGATCTTTGCATAATCAAACCTGCCCTGATCATAGTCCACACCTGCAAATCTTCTTGCCTTTAATTCATCTACAAACGTGCTTACTGTTATTAACCTCTTGCTTGGCACGCAACCGACATTTATGCATGTTCCGCCTAGAATGGCACCCTCTGTTGCATTCTTGCCAATCATTACTGTTCTGATTCCGAGGCTGTTGGCTTTTATCGCAGCTGCGAAAGCAGCAGACCCCTGCCCTACTATTACATACTCAAATTCTTCTATCTAATCATCTTGGAAATATACTCTTTGTCTGCTATATCGCAAGATATTATCTGTTTTTTGTAAGCGTCTATGTGGTTCATTATGTTGTTTACTGTTTGTTTTACCATAGCGTTAATTGCATAAATTCGCTCCTTTCCCTCCTTTCTCACATTCACAAATCCGCAATTCAACAGGCAATGCATGTGGTGGGAGACATTGCTCTGTTCGATTCCGGTTATAACCACGATTTCGCTTACGTTCAAATCCCTTTTTGCCAGAGAACTCAGTATGCTGAACCTGCTGTAATCGCCTATCGCATAGAAGAATGCTTTGAATTCAAGTTTGTCCATTCAACCACTATAAGGAGCTGTTTATGGCTCCCTCTAACTGCCCGAGAGTTGATGCTGGTGAGCCGTTTATATACAGTACGGTGCCATTTGTAGAGATAAGGTAATATATATCGAGATACCCTTTAGGGTCATAAGCTGCCGTCATGTTATAACCTGCAAGCGCAGGGATTATTGTACCATTAGAGTATGCGCTTGGTGCATATGAATTCACAAAGCTTGCTATAGACGGCCCGTTGTATCCCAAGTCCCTGTAAAGTTCCAACTCAGTAACCTTAATCCCGTGCCGCTCGAAGAATTGATAATTCTGGTTTAGCGCTTCGTTTCCTTGTGCACATGACGAGCACCAAGTGGCTACGAACCAGAGAACTGAAATATGACCGCGGTATGCAGATAAATTGATTGACGAACCATTGCCCAATAAGAAGCCATAATTCGGTGCCAGAGCACCCATGGTAACGTTCTGTGCTTGGATATTCTGGCGGTTTTGATTTATGGCCATGAACGACGCAAATGCAATTACTATTACCGCCATAATTACCAATACTGTTACTCCCTTTTTATTCATTTACTCACTCTACAGCATTTTGAAATGCTTCTGCCTGTTAAGATTATGCTTATCACTAGCAAGCCTATCGAAATTGCAAGGAAGAGCGGCTCATAAGTGGCGAATGGACCTTGCAATACTCCTGTTATGCCTATTACTGTAGGCGTTGATGCACCCAAGGCAGCTAAGATGGCAGGTATCACAGAGGTACAGCATAGTCCACTTGGAATTATTGTTGCGGCTACTGCGCCGAAACCTAACTTCCCCCCCTTAGCGATCCCACGTTTAAATACAAAGGCGTTCATCACCAAAGAGAGCGCGAGGAGCACACTAATCAATACCGATACGATTAACGAGTAGATGTTCAGCCCCAAGACTATTTTTGGGAGGGAGAGGTTTAATGAAGAATTGAAGAGCAGGTAAGAGTAGCCGAGGACGGACAGCATGGCTATCACTAAAAATGCCGCAGAGTACTTCTTGGAATCGAACACAGGGCGAATCATGCTTATTACTCCCCAGTCTTTGGCCATAATATATGAATAGCCAATCATATTTATAATGCTTTGGAGCGCTCTGTCTGATTAAATTATGTAGAGACGCTGATAGTGCGGCATTTATTTAACAACGTGAGCGGGAAATCCCACACCATTCATGGGTGGGATGAGAGCGAACCGCAGAAAAGCGTATAAAGATGGATAACGCTATAAAGGTCATGGAACTGACAAGAGCCTACAAATTCAGG